>LDXP01000100.1 GCA_001443385.1 Candidatus Rokubacteria bacterium CSP1-6 | reverse complement strand
CACCATCAGGACGAGCCGGATGGGACGCTTGGAGTCGTCCAGCACGGTGGCGCGGATGGGGGCCACGAAACTCCGCCAGGAGTCCCCATTGGAGGAGACGTAGACCAGCACCGCGATCAGCGCGACAAACATGTAGAGCGTGAAGACACTCCAGGGCGCCGCGGGCCGGATGCCGAAGCGGAAGAGCAGGAAGACGACCACCAGGATCAGCACGGCCTGGAAGAACTTCGACCGGAATACGCTCATGCGCTATTTCTTGGCGGCGGGCGCCGCGCCCTCGCCCTTCAGGGTGAGGAGGAACGCCACCAGGTCGAGGTACTCCTTGGCCGTGAGGGTCTGGCCCAGGGTGGCCGGCATGACCCCGCCCGGGTAGCCCGCGACCGTGCCCATGCCCGCCGGGTTCAGGATCTTGGCCATGATGTACTCGGGGGTCTGGATCTTCGCGATCTGGGAGAGGTCCGGCCCAACGGGCGAGGCGCCGACGGAGCCGGCCTTGTGGCAGGCGATGCAGCCGCCCTTTCCCATGAAGACGGCCTGCCCGGCCTTCGGATCACCCGGCAGCTTCAACTCCGCCACCTGACCGCCGCCGGCCGCCGACCCCGCCGTCTTGGGGATGTCGTCGAGCTTGACGTCCACCGTTCCACCGAGCGACTCCATGAACGCCGTCAGCGCCCAGAGCTCGGAGCGGTTGAGCCCGATGGGCGGGCGATCCACCTTCGGCATGATGTTGGGGTAGCCCTCCACCAGGTGGGCGCCCGGATCCAGCAGCGACTCGATGAGGTAGGCCTTGGCGCTCGTGCCGGCCTTCCGCTTGGCCGCCGAGGCGCCGATCCCCCCCAGGTCGGGGGCGCGCGTCCCCTTCTGGCCGATCCGGTGGCAGACCTCGCACGTCCCCTTCCCCTTGAAGATCCCCTCACCCGCTTTGACGAGCTGCTCGGGCGTGACATTCCCCCCCTCGAGGGAGAGCTCCTCGGGGGGCTCGGACCGGAGCTGGGGGATTGAGTTGGCGTAGTAGGTGTACGCCCCCATGACCACCAGGGCGAACACCGCGACTTTCACGAGGACGGGAACGCGCATCTAGGGGTCCGAGCCCCCCGCGATGGCCGGCGCCACATGCCCGTGCCCCTCGGCCTTGCCCTTCTCGCCCAGGCCGCCCAGCCAGAAGATGAAGAGCACCAGCGCGAAGAAGACGGCCGTGACGATCGTGATCATGTTTGCCGCGTACCCCAGGGCGGGCGTCCACGCATCCACCGACGTATCCCTGGCCACGCCGTAGACGTGCCAGTGCTGGCGGATGCCCGAGCGGGCGAAGCCCATCAGCCCCATGAGCCAGGTGAACGTCACCGCCAGGAGGATCAGGACGTACTGGGAGCGCGGGGCGATGGTGCCCCAGCGGATCTGGCCCGTGGACCGGGCGCCCCTGAACATGGGAATGTCGATGGCCATGACGAGCGCGATCGCTCCCAGCACCGCCAGCACCTGATAGACGGAGTAGCCGATGCGGACAATGGACTCGACGAAGTAGCCGTAGACGCCGTAGAAGGTCACGACGGTGGCGGCGGCGGCGAAGATCAGCCACTGGGCCGCCATCCCCGTGCCCACCCAGGGCTTCACCGACTCCTTGTTGGCCCGCCGGTAGAGGAGGTAGGAGAGGAACGTGGTCAGGATCATCAGGTTGACGGCCGTGTTCTTGGCGGACATGACGCCCAGGACCCCCAGGACGGGATGGTGGGTGCCGCCCATGATCCGCGCCTCGGAGGGCGTCAGGGGAATGCTCCGCGGCGTGGCCCACACGATGAAGCCGGCCGCGAGGATCATGATCATGTAGGGGATGTAGCGCCGGTAGCGCTCCGACCCGGGGATCCGCTCCATGCCGAGCCAGAGGTAGTAGTTGGAGCCGAGGAAGAGGATGCCGATGAGGATGGCCTGGACCACCCAGAGCCAGGACATGAAGCCGCCCATCATGGTGATGCCCATGGTCTGGTTGAAGGCGTAGATCTCGCGCCCCAGGTAGTAGCCCGCGAAGGGGAGCACCATGAGCGCGGAGATGGCCACGAAGTTCCCCACGTACCCCATCCAGTCGTAGCGGGCCCGCTCCTCGTCGGTCTTGGCCTGGAGGAACCTGACCGCGGCGTAGGCGGCGGCGATCGTCCCGCCGAAGGTGACGTTGGCGATCAGCCGGTGGATGTTGATCGGCATCCAGGTGTAGTTGTTGATGGCGCCCCAGAGGGAGGTCAGGCTGCCCGCCTCGTCGATCCCCCCCGGCGAGGTCATGAAGGTGACCCAGGCGTTGGACACGAAGAGGATGGCGGTGCCGAAGAGGTTCGAGAGCACCCCCAGGCAGACGTGGATCCACTTCTTCGATCCGGAGAGCCAGTCCCAACCGTAGTACCAGAGGTAAACGGTGAAGGTCTCGAGGAAGAAGAGCATGGCGTACACCGAGAACGTCGGGTAGAAGATGCCCGACATGTAGGCCCAGAACCGGGGGTAGTAGCCGACGAAAAGGAAAAGGAGCAGGGCCCCGAGGAGCGCCGTGGTGGAGAAGGCCGCGAAGGTGAGCTTGACGAACTCGTGCGACAGCCAGTCGTAGCGCTGCTCGCCCGTGCGCCAGCCCATGATCTCGATGATGACCGCGAAGATCGGCACCCCGAGGATGAAGGCGGCGAAGTTCAGGTGGAGCTGGGCGATGGCCCACACCGCGAGCCGGGAGCCGATGAGGGGGAAGGCGCGGTACTCGGGGGCCCTGGCCGCCTCTTGGGCGGCGGCCGGGAGGGCCAGCAGGAGCAATCCGAGGAGGGCACAGCCGACGAGCGCATACAAACTGCTCCCCGGGTGGTCCTGAAGCCGCATTCGGTGCCCTCGATTGGGGAAAGACGGTACGGTCACTGCGGAAGAAACGCGCTTGTTCCTTCGATCACGATGTTCTTTGTAGGTCATTCGGGAAAACGTGTCAAGGGAAAATTTCGGCGTGCGCCAATCAGCGGTTCCAGCGTTTGACAGGCCCCGGCGCGTCGGCTAGCATGACTTGAGGAGGGCGTATCGACGTGAAACCTCAGTTGAAGCAGCGGACCCAGTTCTCCCTCGTCTACCTCATCATCGCCTTCATCGTGCTCCTGATGGTGCAGAGCTGGCTGCTGGCGCCGCGCGCCGTCGAGATCCCGATGAGCCGCTTTCTCCAGCTGGTCCGGGAGGACAAGGTCGAGAAGGTCTCCCTGACGGACAAGGAGATCCGGGGCGTCCTGAAACCGGGCGCCCTGCCGGCGCCCGCCGCCGGCCCCGGGGAGCGCGTGAGGCAGCTCCTGGGCAGCGAGGGAGGGCCCACCGTGTTCACGACCACCCGGATCCCCGGCGTGGAGGACTCGGCCCTGGTCAAGGAGCTGGAGCAGCACCACGTGGAGTTCTCCGGCAAGATCGAGACGACCCTCCTCCGGGACCTCATCTTCGGCTGGGTCCTCCCCCTCGGCGTCATGGTGGCGATCTGGTTCTTCCTCATGCGCCGCATGGGCGGGGGCGCCACCCAGGCCCTCTCCTTCGGCCGCTCCAAGGCCAAGATCTACGACCGCAAGGAGCTCAAGACCACCTTCGCCGACGTGGCGGGGGTGGACGAGGCCACGGCCGAGCTGGTGGAAGTGGTGGACTTCCTGAGAAACCCCAAGAAGTACCAGCGGTTGGGCGGCCGCATCCCCAAGGGCGTGCTCCTCGTGGGGCCGCCGGGCACGGGCAAGACGCTCCTCGCCCGCGCCGTGGCCGGCGAGGCCGACGTGCCCTTCTTCTTCATGTCCGGCTCCGAGTTCGTCGAGATGTTCGTCGGGGTGGGCGCCGCGCGGGTCCGCGACCTGTTCGAGCAGGCGAAGGAAAAAGCCCCCTGCATCATCTTCATCGACGAGCTCGACGCCATCGGCAAGACGCGCGCCGGGGCGGTCGGGTTCGTCGGCGGCCACGACGAGAGGGAGCAGACGCTCAACCAGCTCCTGGCCGAGATGGACGGCTTCGACTCCTCGAAGGGCGTGATCATCATGGCGGCCACCAACCGCCCCGAGGTCCTGGACGCGGCGCTGATGCGGGCCGGCCGCTTCGACCGCCAGGTCGTGGTGGACAAGCCCGACGTCAAGGGGCGGGAGGCCATCCTCAAGATCCACGCCCGGAACGTGACCCTGGCCCCCGGGGTGGACCTGCGGCTGATCGCCGCGCGCACCCCGGGATTCGCCGGAGCCGACCTGGCCAATATCGTCAACGAGGCCGCGCTCCTCGCCGCCCGCAAGGGCAAGGACGCGGTGGAGACGGCGGACCTGGAAGAGGCCATCGACCGGGTGGTCGCGGGGCTCGAGAAGAGGAGCCGAGTCCTGTCAGTGAAGGAGCGGGACATCGTCGCCCATCACGAGATGGGGCACGCCCTGGTGGCCGCGTCGGTGGAGCACGCCGACCCGGTCCACAAGGTGAGCATCATCCCGCGCGGGATCGCGGCGCTGGGAATGACCTACCAGCGCCCCGTGGAGGACCGCTACCTCCTCACGCGCTCGGAGCTGGAAGACCGGATCGCGGTCATGCTCGGCGGCCGGGTGGCGGAGGAGATCGTATACGGCGAGGTCTCGACGGGCGCCCACAACGACCTCGAGCGCGCCACCGACCTGGCGCGGCTCATGGTCACCCGCTACGGGATGTCGGAGCGCCTGGGCCCGCTGACCTTCGGCGACGACCAGCGCGGCCAGTTCCTCAGGGGCGCGGGTTTCCCCGTGGAACGCGACTACAGCGAGGAAACGGCCCGGGTCATCGACGAGGAGGTGCGGGCCATCGTCGAGCGGAGCCTGGCCCGCGTGCGGGGCCTCCTGGGCGCCAAGAAGGCGGTCCTGCTCCGCGGCGCCGAAGAGCTCAAGACCCGGGAGACGCTCGAGGGCGAGCCCCTCCGCCGCCTCCTGGCCGGAGAATTGGAAGCCGTCAAGGAGGAAGTCAGATGATCCAGCTGCGCCGGAAGATGCTCGTCGCCATCATCATCGTCTCGCTGGCCGCGGGGGTGGGCCTGGGAGGCTGGGGAGCCGCGGCATTCGAGCGCGGCAAGGGCAGCCCGCTCCTGGCCCAGGTCCAGGCGCCCATCGTGCCGGCGGCGCTGCCGGTCCCCACCGGCACGTTCGCCCAGGTCGCCGCCGCCGTGAAGCCGGCGGTGATCAACATCAACACCGTGACGCGCGGCGCCGTCCGCACCCCGTTCGAGGAGTTCTTCGGCGAGGAATTCTTCCGCCGCTTCTTCGGCGAGGGGGCCCCGGAGGTCTTGCAGCGGAGCCTGGGGACCGGCGTCATCGTGGACCCGTCCGGGATCGCGCTGACCAACGCCCACGTCATCGAGCGCGCCACCGAGATCGAGGCGGTCACCGCCGACGGCAAGAAGCACAAGGTGAAGATCATCGGCATGGACAAGCGGACCGACCTCGCGGTGCTGCGCCTGCTCGGCGGCGGCACGTACCCGGCGGCGTCGCTGGGCGACTCGGACAAGGTCAACGTCGGGGACTGGGTTCTCGCCATCGGCTCGCCCTTCGGGCTGGAGCAGACCGTCACGGCCGGGATCATCAGCGCCAAGGGGCGGGTGATCGGCCAGGGTCCGTTCGACGACTTCCTCCAGACCGACGCCGCCATCAACCCGGGCAACTCCGGCGGGCCGCTCGTGGACATGTCCGGGCAGGTCGTCGGGATCAACACCGCCATCGTGGCCCAGGGCCAGGGGCTCGGCTTCGCCATCCCGATCAACATGGCGAAGAAGATCTACACCGAGCTGGTCGCCCGGGGGAAGGTGTCCCGCGGCTGGCTCGGGGTGAGCGTCCAGCCGCTGACCCCCGAGCTGGCGAAGAGCTTCGGGGCAAAGGATACCCGGGGCGTGCTGATCGCCGACGTGGTCCAGGACGGTCCGGCCAACAAGGCCGGCCTCCAGTCCGGGGACATCATCCTGGAGTTCGACGGCAAGAAGATCGAATCCCCCCCGGACCTGCAGCGCGGTGTCGGGCTCACAGCGCCCGGGAAGACCGTCACGGTCAAGGTCTGGCACGAGCGCGCCGAGAAGCAGGTGGAGCTCAAGATCGCCGAGACGCCGGAGGAGAGCCAGGCCCTCCGCTCCTCCATCCGGGGGAAGAGCCTCCTCGGGCTGGACGTCCGGCCCATCACGCCCGAGCTGGCGCGGCAGCTCGGCCTGCGGGACCCGCACGGCGTCCTCGTGCTGCGGGTGGACGAGGGCAGCCCGGCCGCGGAGGCAGGGGTGCAGCCGCGCGACGTGATCCGGGAAGTGAACCGGCAGAAGATCAAGGGGATGGCCGACTTCGACCGGCTCACGAAGGACCTAAGGGAAGGCGACCGCGTCACGGTCCTGCTCCAGCGCGGGCCGATGTCCCTCTACGTCGCCTTCACAGTCGCCCGGGGTTGAGCAACCTCGAACGGCTCCGCGAGCTGATGAAGAGCCGCCAGAAGCTGGCGCCCATCGCCAGGCTGGTGGACGCCCACATCGAGTCGGTGGATCCCGGGCGGGTCCGGGTCCGGTACGCCGTGAAGCCGGAGTTCATGCACCCGGGCAACGCCGTCCAGGGCGGCATCATCACCGTCTACGCCGACATGGCGATGGCCATGGCCGCCCACACCCTCTGCTCGGACGGGGAGTTCATGGCCACCAGCCAGCTCTCTATCTCCTTCCTCGCCCCCGTTCTGAAGGGACCCGTCTTCGGCGAGGGCACCGTGGTCAAGCGCGGGCGCTCGACGTTCTTCATGGAGGCCGTCGTCAAGGACGCCGAGGGGGCGGAGCTCGCCCGGGCCACCTCGGTCGGCACCGCCCGCCGCGCCAAGGCGTAACGGACGGCGGCGGAGCAAAGCGCGCCGCCGTTGCGCAAAGGTATGACTGCAAGGTATACTTTCGTCATACCGTCATAAACGAGGTGACACCCATGCCGAAGGTCGCAACGAAGGTGGCAGTGAGCCTCCCCGAGGATCTTTTCCGAGCCGTGGAGCAAGCTCGGAAGAAAAGCGGGAAAAGCCGCAGTACCGTGATGCAAGACGCTTTACGCCACTGGCTCAAAGAGCAAGAGCAGGCCGTCTTGATCCGGGAGTATGAGGCTGGCTATCGGAGGAAACCGGAAGGGAAGCGGGAGGTGAAGGCGGCAGAGGCTGCCGCGGTTCGGTTACTTGCCGCAGAGGAGTGGTGATGCGCCGGGGTGAAGTCTGGTGGGCCGAGCTGCCAACTCCCGCGGGCCGGCGGCCGGTGGTCTTGCTGTCCCGAAACGAAGCCTATGCGGTGCGAGAGCTCGTGACGGTCGCCCCGGTGACCACGCGCATCCGGCAGATTCCAACAGAGGCCCCCCTGGGCACAGAGGACGGACTGCCGAAGCCGTGTGTGGCCAACCTCGATACGATTACCACCATCCCAAAGCAAACACTAAAGGAGCGAATCGCCAGCTTGTCACCGGGGAAATTAGCGGCGGTCGAGCAAGCATTGAAGTTTGCCTTAGGTCTTGCTGAATAGGAGGCCGGCTCCCGCAAGGCGGGGACCGCACCCGCCCCTCGTGCGCGGGTCGTTCTGCTACAATTTGAGTGATGGAATACAAGGACTACTACAAGGTCCTCGGAGTAGCCCGGGACGCCGACGACCGGACCATCAAGCAGGCCTATCGGCGGCTGGCCCGGAAGCATCACCCCGACGTTTCCAAGGCCAAGGGGTCGGCCGACCGCTTCAAGGAGATCAACGAGGCCTACGAGGTCCTCTCCGACTCCGAGAAGCGCAAGCGCTACGACAGTCTCGGCCCCGACTGGCAGCGCTACGCCCAGGCCGGGACGGGGCCGTTCCAGGGGTTCAGGGTCCGCTTCGGAGGCCGCGGCGGCGACCTGGGGGACCTCGGCGGCTTCTCCGACTTCTTCAGGACGATCTTCGGCGACCTCGGGGTGCGGGGAGAAGACCCCTTCGCCGAGCTCCGCCGCGGGGAGGGCCGGCGGCGCGCAGGATTCAGGGGCGCCGGCGGCGAGGACACCCAGGCCGCCGTCGAGGTGAGCCTCGAAGACGCGTTCAGCGGGAGCCGGCGGACCTTCACCGTGGACGGCCGCCGCCTGGAGGTGAAAATCCCGGCGGGCGTGGACACCGGCTCGCGCGTGCGGGTGCCGGGCGTCGGCAACGGAGACCTCTACCTCAGCGTGGCGGTGCGCCCCCACCCGCTCTTCGAGCGGAAAGGCGACGACCTCTACCTGGAGCTGCCGCTGACGGTGGCCGAAGCCGCCCTGGGGACCGAGGTTCGAGTGCCGACGCTCAAGGGAAGCGTCGCGATGAAGATCCCCCCCGAGACCTCCGGCGGGAAGACCTTCAGGCTCCCGGGCTATGGGATGCCGCATCTCAAGGGTGGAGGCACGGGGGACCAGTACGTGAAGATCAAGGTGGTGCTGCCCTCGGGGCTCACCGCCCGGGAGAAGGCCCTGTTCGAGGAGCTGGGGCGGCTCCGGCCCGAGAACCCCCGGGCCAAGATGGGGTAGGGGGCACCCCCCTCACCTTCATCCTCTCCCCCCTCACCCTGCCTCTCCCCTC
>LDXP01000099.1 GCA_001443385.1 Candidatus Rokubacteria bacterium CSP1-6 | reverse complement strand
CTTCTACATCGGCGGCTACGGGATCATCCGGCTCGTGACGGAGGTCTTCAGGGGCGACCGCGTGGAGCTTGCCTTCGGACTCTCCCTACTCCAGGGGTCGAGCCTCGCGCTGCTCGCGATCGCGCTCGTCGCCTTCGGTTGGCGGCTGGCGGGGCGGAAGGCGTTCACATGAAGAGAAGGGGAACGACGATGAGAGGGTGGCGCCGGATCGCGGGAATCGCATCGATCGTGGCCGTGGGATGGGTCGGGGCGGCCAGCGCCGAACCGGAGAAGATCTACGTGGCCGACGAAGAGGCTAATACCGTGTCGGTGATCGACGCCCGGCTGTGGACCCGGTCCGCGGTGGTCCCCGCGGGTCGCGGCCCGCACAATGTCCAGGTTTCCCCCGACGGGAAACTCGCCTGGGTCACCAACAACGGCGAAGAGCCGAAGGAATGGGAGCGAGAGCACAAGGGCATGGCCAAGCGCGAGCACGACGCCATGGGAAACCCGGGAGAGGTCTGGGCCATCGACACCGCCGCCGACAAGGTGGTGGTCCAGGTTCGGGTCGGCCTGCACCCCGCGCACATCGTGCTGACGCCGGACGGCCGCTTCGCGTACGTGACCAACGGGGGTGAGAGCACGGTCAGCGTGGTGGACACCCAAGCGCGCCGGGTGGCGGCCACGATCCCGGTCGGGGCCTCCCCCCACGGAATCCGGCTCAGCCCCGACGGCAAGGAGGCCTACGTCGCCAACCTCAAGGGTGGAACGGTCTCGGTGATCGACACCGAAGCCCGCAGGGAAGTGGCCAAGATCCCCGTGGGGAGGGGGCCAGCGCAGGTGGGATTCACCCCCGACGGCCGCCTGGCCTTTGCCTCACTGTCGCAGGAAGACAGGGTCGTGGTGATCGATCCGGCCGCGCGGAAGGTCATTCGGACCGTGACCGTCGGAACGGTACCAATCCAGGTCTACGCGACCCCCGACAGCCGGCTCCTATTCGTCGCCAACCAGGGGACCAAGAGGAGTCCGGGCACGACCGTGAGCGTGATCGACCTGGGGACGTTCGAGGTGGTCAAGACCGTCGAGACCGGTCCGGGGGCTCACGGGGTCGTGGTCAGCGGAGATGGCCGCTACGCCTACGTTACGAACATCTACGCGAACTCCGTCTCGGTCATCGAGGTGAAGGACCTGAAGGTCGTCACGACGGTCCCGGTGGGGCGTGGCCCCAACGGCATCAGCGTGACGCCGTGACGGGAATGCGGAGCAATGGAGGCGCTGATGATTCCAGGGTGGCTAGGGAAGGAATGAGGGGGAAGACCATGGAGCACTTGTTGGAGGTTCGCTGGGATGATCCTATCGCCGAGGCGGTCGCCCGGATTCTTGCGAGAGTCCCCGAGGGCGTGGAGCAGACGACCGGCCAGATGCCCCAGGGCCAGGGTCGGGCATTCGGGGTGTACAGGTCCGAAAGCCTGGAAGTCCTTGAGGATCTCGCGCGGGCGGCGGCCAGTGTGGGGGCGCGGGTTTGGATCACGTCGATAACGGGCGGCGCCTCAACGGGATCAGCGTGACACGCTGCTGTAACGAGAGGAGGTGAGGCACATGGTGAAGGACCTGGTCTGCGGGATGGAGGTGGACGAGAAGAAGCCGGCGGCAACAGCCGCCTATCAGGGGAAGACGTATTTCTTCTGCGCGCCGGGGTGCAAGGCGACCTTCCTGAAGACGCCGGAGAAGTACGTGAAATCCGAGAAAAGCGGCAAGGGGTGCTGCGCGTGAGAGCGAGATCGAGGCCCCGCGGGGACAGGAACCCACGAAAGGGGTGGGAGGCCGCGTTGACGCTGCGCCTTCGACATCTGCCGCGGCCGCGCGCGCCCGCCCGCCTCCGACGGCGAATCTTTGCGGCGCTTGCCGCGCTCGACAAGGAACTGAAGGCAGCGGAGAAGGCCCGGGCAGGCGGGTAGGGAATGCTCTGCCATCTTCCGATCCTCTTTCCGGTTGCAGGGCTCCTGCTCTTCGCCTTCCTGCCGTTTCCGGTGGCGCTGGCGGTTTACCTGCCGCTGGCCGGGCTCGGCACCTTCGCGGGGCTCAAGGTCATCGAGGCGATGAGGCGGCCGGCGTCCACGGGATCGGAGGGGATGCGCGGGGCTCGAGGTGTGGTGGTGACGGCGCAAGGGCCGCGGGGAGTGGTGCGCGTTCAGGGCGAGCTCTGGAACGCCACCGCCCCGGTGCCGCTGACGCCGGGTGATCCGGTGGCCATCGTAGAACTCAAGGGGCTCACCGCCCTTGTCCGGCCGGTCTCTCGGTGAGTAAGGAAATTATGAGAACGGCGTTGCCGGCAGCAGTGAAAGTGATTGAAGAAAGGAGGTGACCAACGATGAAGCGACTCACGATCCGCGGGACCGCGTTGTCCCTCGGGCTCTTCTTCGACGTGAGCTTCGTCCTCTGCGTCCTCTGGGGGCTCGCGGTCCCCAAGTTTCACGCCGATTGGTTGCTGGAGGCGATCCTGCCAGGCTTCACTTGGCTGACGCCTCAAAGCGTGATCCTTGGACTGGTCGAGGTCTTCCTGTACGGCGTGTACGTCGCAGTGGTCTTCGTCCCGCTCTTCAACTACTTCGAGGGCGGACGGCGCGCTGAGGCTACGAATCTGACGGCGATGACCGAGGCGTTGCACCACCGGTGAGAGGACGCCGGTCTGCGGAGGGGACACAATGACCAAGCTCATGAAAGGGAAGCGCGCGCGACGGGGGCGGTGGAAACCGTGGGCCTACCTCCTCATCGTCGCCGTGGCCGGCGCCGGCGCGGGGTGGCTCGTGGTCCCCGCCTTCTGGGACGGGGGATCGGGTCCCACCGGGGCCAACGTCGTGGAGATCAAGGGGACGATGGGTGGCTTTTCGACCGAGGTGATCAGGGCCAAGGCGGGCCGCCCCCTGACCGTCCGGCTCACCAGCGTGGACACGCGCTTCCACACGGACGGCGGCGGGAAACATCAGTTTGCGATCGACGCGCTGGGGGTGAACATCATCGCCCCACCCGAGGGGACGCGGGAGGCCACGTTCACGCCTCCCGGGCCGGGGGTCTACGAGTACTACTGTGACGTCTGCTGCGGAGGGCGGGCGAATCCGACGATGCAGGGGAAGCTGATTGTCGAATCCTAGCTTCGCGCGGCCCGGGCGCATCCTGGCATTTTCGGGGGCGGCCGTCGGGCTTCTGGGGCTGGCTGTCCTGGCCGGCCTCGGCGCTCCCGCGGCGCCGTCGGCGGCCATGACCGCGCGGCTCCCGGCGCTGACGCTCGGGACGGTGCTCGTGGCGGGCATCGCCGACGGGTTCAACCCCTGCGCCTTCACCGTGCTGCTCCTGTTCATCACCTCGCTCGTGGCGGCCGCCCAGGCGCGGGATGCGCCGAGCGCGGTCTCACTCCGCGGGCGCGTCATCGGCCTCGGCTCAATCTACATCGCCTCGGTGTTCTTCACCTATCTGGCGCTCGGCGTGGGTCTTCTCGCCGCCGTAGACCTCTTCACCCAGCGCCACCTGCCCGCCCGGCTCGGTGCTGTGCTCTCGATCGCCCTGGGGCTCTGGATGCTCAAGGACTACTTCCTTCCCGAGATGGGCCTCCGCCTGGAGGCGCCGGCGGCGGTGGGCCGCTGGGCGCGGGCTTCGGCCCGGCGGGCGACCATCCCCACCCTGGTCGCGGGGGGAGTGCTGATCGGCCTCTGCACGCTGCCGTGCAGCGGGGCCGTGTACCTGGCGGTGCTCTCCCTGCTGGCGGCGCAGTCGAGCGCCCTGGCCGGGTTCGGGTACCTGGTGCTCTACAACGCGCTGTTCGTGCTCCCGCTGGTGGGGATCCTGCTCCTGGCCTCCGCCCGTCCGGCGCTCAACCGCCTGGCCCACTGGAACCTGCACCACCGGGAATGGGTCCGTCTGGGGCTTGGGACGGGCGTGGTGCTCATGGGGTTCGTCATCCTCGCCACCGTGTAGTCGCGCGATTCCGTTGCCGCCTTGCCACGGCATGCCCAAGCCATGAGGCTGCTCCTTGCGACGCTCACGGGCCTCGGTCTGTTCCTGAGCTATCCTCCTGCCGCTGTCTCGCCCGTTGCGTTCGTCGCGCTGGTGCCGCTCCTCGTGGCCCTGGATCGGGCCCCGCGCCGTGCCGCTTTCTGGCTCGGGACGCTCGCCGGGATGGTTTTCTACCCGCTGAACCTCTCCTGGGCCTCTCATGCCATGAGGGTGTACGGCGGCCTTTCGTGGGGACCGAGTCTCCTCCTCCTGCTCCTCCTGTCCTTTTACCTTGCTCTCTACCTCGGAGCCTTTTCGGCGTGCTGGGTATGGCTCAAACCCGCCTCGGGAGTCGGGCAGATCCTTCTGGCGGGAAGCCTCTGGGTGACCCTGGAATTCGCGCGGACCTATGCCCTGACGGGATTCCCCTGGGCCTTCCTCGCCTACACTCAGTCTCGCAACCTCCCGCTGATCCAGATCGCGTCGGTCACCGGCGTGTACGGCGTCTCGTTCCTCGTCGTTCTGGTGAATGCCGCCGTTGCCGTCGCCCTCCGCCGGCCGCGCGGGAAGGTCGCCGTCGCTCCCGCCCTGGCCGCTGCTCTCGCCCTGTTCCTGAGTCTCGCCTATGGAGCACGGGCTCTCTCGCTCTCGGAGCCGTCGGACGGGCTCAGCGTAGCCGTTCTTCAGGGAAACATCGACCAGGACGTCAAGTGGGACCCGGCGTTCCGGGAGGCGACCCTCGATACCTACGAGCGCCTGACACGAGACGCAGCGCGGAGGGGAGCGGACCTCATCGTTTGGCCCGAGGCTGCCGTCCCCTTTCTCTTCCGGCGCGAGCCCGAAGCCCGGGCCCGGGTGGCCCGCCTCGCCAGCGAGACGAAGCGGTTCCTCCTCGTGGGGAGCCCCGATCTCGATGACGGGCGCTTCTACAACAGCGCCTTCCTCATCTCCCAGGACGGTTCCCTTCTCCAGCGCTATGACAAGATCCACCTGGTCCCTTTCGGGGAGTACGTCCCGCTCCGTCCCCTCCTGGGCTTCGTCCAAAAGCTCGCCCGGGGGGCCATCGGCGACTTCGCCCCGGGTCGAGAGGCAACGGTCTTGTCCACGCCCTTCGGTCGTTTCGGGGTGACCATCAGCTACGAAGTCTATTTCCCCCGCGAGGTCCGCCGCCTCTTCCGGAACGGAGCGGGATTCTTGGTCAACATCACCAACGACGCCTGGTACGGGCGGAGCGCGGCCCCCGCGCAGCACCTGGCCATGGCGGTCTTCCGCGCGGTGGAGCACGGGGCCTTTCTGGTCCGCTCGGCCAACACGGGGATCTCGGCGATCATCGACCGGCGCGGCCGGGTCCGGGAGCAGTCGGTCATCTTCACCGAGGCGATCCTCGTCGGGAAGATCCAGGGGCAGGCTGACGGAACGATCTATACCCGCGTCGGAGACCTCTTTGCCTGGGTGGCGGCGGCAGGAGCGGCCGGAGCAGGATTCTGGCGCTGGGGGCAGGGGAGGAGCGCGTGATCCGGCGAGCCGCGCGCGGCTGGATCTTTCTCGCGCTGGCGCTCCTGCTCGCCGCGTGTGCGGCCCCGCCGCCCATCCCATCCGCCCTCGGGGGGCTCCCGCGGACGCACACGCTTCAGGGGGGCGACGCCCTCCGAGAAATCAACCGCCTTCACGGCAAGAGCATCCCGTCCCGCGACGGGTTTGTGGCCCACTACGAGCGGGACGGCGCCGTGGCGATGCTCTACGTCTCTCGGGCGTACCTGGGACCGATCGCCCGCTGGCAGCTCTCCCGGATGGTCGCGGGGATTCGGCGGGGAGCGTCGAATGCCGAGGGGCGGTTCACTCACCTGAAGGCTCGGGAGCAGGACGGCCTCGCGCTCTACTCGGCGTTGGGCCTCGGGCAGATCCACTACTTCTACCGGAGCGAGGCGACGATCGTCTGGCTGGCGGCGGACCCCGAGGTGGCTCGCCAGGCGCTGGCCGACACCGTGCGCCTCATGCGCTGAGGAAATCGCAGCCTGGGCGTGATGCGCGCGCTCGAAGGACAAGACGGTCCCGATGGTCCTGTTTATCTATGGCCGACGAGATCCTCGCCGTGCGTGGGCGGGTCCAGCGGTAGAAGACATGGTACCCTTATGGACGTCATGTGGCTCTTCTTGATGTCATGGCTGGAGCCGGCCCGGATCCAGGACTGGTCCCCCGGCCCCTGGGGGATGCACCCGATGTGGGGGTGGTGGGGGGTCTGGGGGCTGGGGATGATGGTCCTCGGCTTCCTCTTCTGGGTCGCGATGATCGTCGCCCTCGTCCTCGGGATCCGCTGGCTCGTCCGTCAGGGAAGGCCGGAAGCCGGGGACTCCGCGCTCGAGATCCTGCGCCAGCGCTACGCGCGGGGCGAGATCAACCGCGAGGAGTTCGAGGCCAAGCGCAAGGACCTCCAGCGGTAGACGCGGGGGATGAAATTGACAGCCCGTGGACCCCATGATAAGAAATCGGCGATGAAACCGGCGGTGCTGGCGTGTCTCCTCATCGCGGCGATGTTCGGCTGCATCCTGCATGTCGAGGGCGGGCTCGAGCACGCCGTTTGCGGATTTCAGGGGATGGCCACGCTCGCCCTCGCCGTCTCCGGGACCCTTCTCCTGACGGACCGGAGACTCCTTCATGTCCCGTCGAGCCCGGGAAAGATCCCGGCGTACGCCGCGTCGTGTTTCCATCCCCCGGAAGTTCGCGCCTGAAGTAGCCGTTCGGCGGTTCCATTTCAGGCAGATCTTTTTCAAAGGACGGTGAATCATGCGCCATTCCCCCGCGTATTTCGGCCTCGCGGCGCTCGTCGTCGTCGTCGCTCTCGGTATCGCCGCCCTTTCGGTCAGGGCGCAGCCGGCGCCCGGCATGCGGCATGACGATCACGGGACGCCCAAGGACTGGAAGTTCGTCTGGCCGAAGGGGGACCCCGGCAAGGGCCGCGAGGCGTTCGTGAAGCTCGAGTGCTACAGCTGCCATGAGGTCAAGGGAGAAACCTTTCCGGCCCCCAGCGACCGGGGGAAGGTCGGACCCGAGCTGTCGGCGATGGGGCCGCTGCACGACGCGGAGTACTTCGCCGAGGCGATCGTCAACCCGGGCGCGGTGATCGAGAGCGGGAAGGGATACGCCGCGCCGGACCGCTCATCCAAGATGCCCTCGTACAACGACTCGGTCACGGTCCAGGAGGTGGTGGACCTGGTGGCGTTTCTCCGGGCGCTGAGGCCGCCCGCCGCGTCCCCGGCGGGAACCCAGCAGCCGTCGGAGGGTCACGGGATGAAGCATTGAAGTGTCAGATGAGGAGGCGTGAGATGAACCGGCATATGCATCGAGGATTGACGGTGGTTGTTCTCGTGTTGCTCGCAGGCGCGCTGGCGGGTTGCCCCAAGCGCCCCGCCACGACGGCTGTGGCGGCACCGGCGCCGGGGGCGCCCGCCCCGGCCGCTCCGGCTCCGGCGCCGGTCCCCGCCCCGAGGGCGGTGGAGCCAGCGGCCCCCGCGCCGTCCGTGACGCCCGCCCCCGCGCCGGTCCCCGCGCAGCCGCCGGCCCCGAAGGAGTTCGTGGCGGCGGACGTGCTCAAGGATATCCACTTCGACTTCGACAAGTACGACATCCGCCCCGGCGACGCGAAGATCCTGGACGCCAACGCCGGGTGGATGAAGGCCAACCCGAAATACCTGGTCCTGATCGAAGGGCACGCCGACGAGCGCGGCACCAACGAGTACAACCTGGCCCTGGGGGAGCGCCGGGCCAAGGCCACGCTGAGCTACCTGGTCTCCCAGGGCGTGCAGGCCAGCCGGGTCACGCTGATCAGCTACGGCGAGGAGCGCCCGCAGTGCACCGAGAAGACCGAGGCCTGCTGGGCCAGGAACCGCCGCGCCCACTTCCTGGTCAAGGCTCAGTGAGGGACGCGCGAGTGCTTCGGAGGACTCTAGTCTGCGTGGTTCTCGGCGCGTGGCTCGTGGGAGCCCACGGCCAGGTGGAGGCGAGAGAGCACTATCTCCGGGCGCTGGAGATTCTCACGACCGAGCAGGGCCGGGAGGCTCCGGACTTCACACTCGCGGATCCCGCCGGCAGGGCCCACCGGCTCCGCGATCTTAGGGGGAAGGTCGTTCTGCTGGGCTTCGGGACCACCTGGTGACCGAACTGCCGGCGGGAGTTTCCCGCCCAGGAGCAACTCTGGCGAGAGTTCGGTCCCAGGGGGCTGGCCGTCGTGCGGGTCTTCATCAATGAGGACGCCGGGACGGTGAGGCGCTTCAGCGCGGGGGCGGGGCTCTCGTTCCCCCTGCTCCCCGACAAGGATGGGCAGGTCGCGTCCCGCTACAGGGTCATCCGCCACCCCCATACCGTCATCATCGACCGGCGCGGTCTGATCGTGGGCCGCGCCGACGGGGAGCGCGGCTGGGCCGCACCCCTGGCCCGGGAGTGGATCGCCAGGCTCCTGGAGGGACCGGCCGCGCGATGAGGCGGTCAAGGAGGATGTGATGGGCCAGGCCGAGGGAACGTCTGAAGGGCGCTTGTCACGGAAGGATCGGCGGCGGCTCAAGGAGGAGCAGAAGGAGGCAGAACAGCGCCGACGGTGGCGCGGCCGCTTGGTCAGGAAGGGTCTCACGTGGGGCGTGGTGGGGCTCCTCGCCGCCGCGGGAGCCGGGTGGCTTGGATATTCCGTCGCGACGGCGAAGCGGCTCCCGCCGA
>LDXP01000098.1 GCA_001443385.1 Candidatus Rokubacteria bacterium CSP1-6 | reverse complement strand
GCTCAAGCTCACCCAGATGCCGATCGCGGAGCAGCGCAAGACCGGCGCCTACGATTACATCAACCGGCTCTGGAGCCAGAAGGGCAACATGTACTACCTGGCCCGGATCGTCGAGCACCAGCCGTTCCACGTCTACCTCAACAAAAAAATCGATAGGCCCGACCTCACCGGCCTCAAGATCCGCGTCACGCCCGTGTACCGCGACTTCTTCACCGCACTCGGCGCCACCGTCATGCAGACCGCCCCGGGCGAGGTGTACACCGCGCTCGAGCGCGGCGTCGTGGACGGCTACGGCTGGCCGGTCGGCGGCATCTTCGACCTCAACTGGCACGAGCGCACCAAGTTCCGCGTCGATCCGGGCTTCTACGACGCCGAGGTGTCGCTGATCGTCAACCTGGACGCGTGGAACAAGCTCTCCCCCGCCCAGCGCGACTTCCTCACGCGCCAGGGGCTCGCCTTCGAGGGCCTCAACGACTTCTGGAAGACCTACGCGCAGGAGGAGATCAAGCGCCAGGCGCAGGCCGGCATCCAGGTGATCCGGTTCGAGGGCGCCCAGGCGAAGCAGTACCTCGACCGGGCCTACGAGGCCGGCTGGGCCGGCATCGTCAAGGTGAGCCCCGAGCACGGGGCGAAGATGCGCGACCTCTTCAAGCGCTAGCGGCCGCATGATCGGTCGCGCGTACCGCGGGGTGCTCCACGCCGGTGCGGTCGTCGCCGCCCTCCTGCTCGGCGCCCTGGCGGTGCTCGTCACCGGCGACGTCATCGCCCGCAACCTGGGCCTCGGCACGCTGCCGTGGATCATCGAGGTCTCGGAGTACAGCCTGCCGCTCGCCACCTTCCTCGTCGCGCCGTGGCTGCTCTCCCGCAGCGAGCACGTCCGGCTCGACACGCTGATCACGGCCCTGCCACCGGCTGCCGGCCGTGTGCTCGAGCGGATCGCGGACGGGGTGGGGCTCCTGATCTGCGTGGTGTTCGTCGTCTACGGGACGAAGGCCATCGCCAGCTCGGCCCAGCAGGGCTCGATGGTGATCAAGGCAATCGTCTTCCCGGAGTGGTGGCTCTACGCCCCCGTGCCGGTCTGCTTCGCCCTGCTCGCCATCGAGTTCGTGCGGCGGATGCTCGGGCGCGGGCCCCTGGCCGGCACCGGGCCCCGCGCCTAGCGCATGGTCTGGTGGCTCTCGGCCACGGTCCTGTTCGGCGCCTTCACGGCGCTGTTCGCCGTCGGCCTGCCGGCGGCGTTCGCCTTCTTCGGCATCAACGTCGTGGGCGCGTGGATCTGGCTCGGCAAGGACGCGGGGCTGGTGCAGATGATCCGCAACGGTGTCGCGTCGATCGCGAGCTTTTCGCTCACGCCGATCCCGTTCTTCGTGCTGATGGGCGAGGTCCTGTTCCATACGGGCGTCGCGATGAAGGCGATCGACGCCATCGACCGCCTCATCTGGCGCGTGCCCGGGCGGCTCTCGGTGGTGGCGGTCGTGGCGGGCACGGTGTTCTCGGCGATCTCGGGCTCGACGATCGCCACCACCGCCCTGCTCGGCAGCCTGCTCCTCCCCGAGATGCTCAGGCGCGGCTACCACCCAACCATGGCGATGGGCCCGATCATGGCGATCGGCGGCGTGGACATGCTGATCCCGCCGTCGGCGCTGACGGTGCTCCTCGGCAGCCTCAGCGGCATCTCGATCTCGCAGCTGCTCGTGGCGGGGATCGTGCCCGGCGTCCTGCTGTCGGCCGCCTTCGTAGCCTACATCGTCGCCAAGGCCCTGCTGAACCCGCGGCTCGCGCCCGCCTTCGAGCGCGAGACGGTGGGGGGCTGGGCGCGCTGGCAGCCGCTGGTCGTCTACGTGATGCCGCTCGTGCTGATCTTCGTCGTGGTGATCCTGGCGATGTCGGCGGGCTGGGCCACGCCGACCGAGTCGGCCGCGATCGGCGCGATCGCCACGGTGCTCGTGGCGTGGCTCTACCGGTCGCTCACGCGGGCCGGCCTGATGAAGGCGCTCCTCGGCACCGCGGGGATCTCGGGCGTGATCCTGTTCATCATCGTGGGCGCCACGACGTTCGCCCAGATCCTGACCTTCTCGGGGGCGACCAACGGGCTCGTGACCGCGATCCGGGAGGCCCAGTTCACGTCGCCCGTCGTGCTCGGGGCCATGATGCTCATCCTGCTCGTCCTCGGGTGCTTCATCGACCAGGTGAGCATGATGCTGATCACGCTCCCTTTTTTCATGCCGCTCGTGGAGCTCTACCGCTTCGATCCGGTGTGGTTCGGGGTGCTGTTCCTGATCTGCATGCAGCTCGGGCTCCTCACGCCACCCTTCGGGATGCTGCTCTTCACGATGAAGAGCGTCGCGCCGCGCACCATCACGATGGCGCAGGTCTACGGCGCCGTGACCCCATACGTGGTGCTCGGCCTACTGATGCTCGTCGTGGTGGTGCTGTTTCCACCGGTGGCCACCTGGCTCCCGGCGGCCCTGTTCAGGAAGTGACGCGAACGGAAGAAGCTGGGCGCGTAGCGGGTCAGGCGCCTTTCGCGCGGCACGCGCGCCGCCACATCCTCACGTCCGCCTGGAGCTCCGCCTCCGACGTGATTCCGAGACAGATGGCGTGGACGTGAGGGTAGCGAAAGGCATACTGGAGCGCGGTCGCCACCGCCTTGGGCTCCGTCACCTGCCCGCTCTCCAGCACCTTCATGCCGTAGACGCCGCGGCGAGTCCGGTAGAGTCGCCGTATCGCCCGCGTCATCTCGGCGGGGGAGGCGTCCTTCATCCGCGCTCCCGTCCGGTTCACGACGACGAGCGCGACATCCACCTCGGGGAGGCTGGCGAGGCACGCGAGCACTTCGCGGCTGTGGCTCGAGACCCCGACGGCCCGGATGAAACCTTCAGCCTTCGCCTGGCTCAACGCCTCCAGCGCGGGGAACTTCGCCTCCAGGTCACCCGCCGAGTCCACCGCATGGAGGAGAAAGATGTCCACGGCCTCGACGCCGAGCTCGCGGAGGGCCTTGCCGACCGCCCGACGCGCCCCAAGGGCCGTGCTGGCATAGGTCTTGGTGGCGACGACCACGTCATCGCGCCCCACTTCCCGCAGCGCCCGGGCCACGTGGGGGTGCGTGCCGTAGTCATCCGAGGTGTCCCAGAACGTGACGCCAAGGTCGTAGGCACGAGCGAGCAGCCGGGCCCCGGCCGCGGGAGATCCACCCAGGTAGCCGGTCCCGAAACAAAGCGTCGAGACCGTCAGACCGGTTCGACCGAGCTCTGTCCGCGCCCGCATGAGCTCGTAGGGAGCCGGGGAGGCTCAGCGTCCGTACCGCCCCATCACCGAGGCCTTGCCCAGAGCGTTGGCATTCAGGAAGAAGCCCACCATCGCCCCGGAGGCATTGGCGTCCAGGTCCAGCTTGTCCACCTTGAGGGCGAACACGGTAAAGATGTAGCGGTGGGGCTTGGTGCCCGCCGGCGGGCAAGGGCCGCCGTACCCCGCGGTGCCGAAGTCGGTCCGGCTTTGCACGCTCCCGGTGGGGGCCAAGTTCTTGCCGAGATCCCCCGTGCCTCCGGCGAGCTTGGTCGCGTTCGCGGGGATGTTGAAGATCACCCAGTGCCACCAGCCGCTGCCCGTGGGCGCGTCGGGGTCGTACATGGTGAGGGCAAAGCTCTTGGTGCCCGCGGGGGCGTTGCTCCAGGAAAGCTCCGGCGAGATATTGCCGCCCGTGCAGCCAAAGCCGTTGAACACCTGCTCGGCCTTCAGGGTTCCGCCCGGCTTGAAGGCCGGACTCGAGACCCGAAACTGCGCAGTTTGCGCCTCGGCCTGAACCACGAGCGTAGCCAGGAAGACCAGCGTCATCAAGCTGCGTACCATCTTCCCCTCCTTCATGTCTTTTGCGTCAGCGAAGGAATGATAGCACGGGCCGGGAGCATTGAGGGAACCGGCCCCTGTCAAACAGGTCTGTTTGACGCCTCCGCCGAGGCGGCTTACTCTTGGTAGGGACCGCACCCCTTACCAAGGAGGCCCGACACCGTGACGACCGAACCGCGCCGGCCGCTCGAGCCCGGAGACCCGGCGCCGAACTTCAGGCTGCCGACCGTCCCCGACGAGGGGTTCGTCTCGCTGGCCGACTACCGCGGGCGGTCTCCGCTGCTCCTGGTGCTGCTCCGCGGCGTGGGGGGGTGACCGTTCTGCCGCCGGCACGTCGCCCAGTTGGGCGGCACCTCCGAGAAGCTCCGATCCGTCGGCGTGGAGACGCTCGCCGTGACCGAGGACCGGCTCGACCCCATCCGCCGCTACTTCCGCCTCCGCCCGCCGCGCGTCCGGCTGGCAACGGACATGGAGCGGAACGTTCACCGGGCCTATGGATGCCCGATGCCACCCTACACGGGGGAGTACAAACAGCTGTGGGCGACGACGCGCATCAACCCGACGGGTGAGGCGCCCGAGCCCATGCCGGTGGACGAGATGCAGAAGTGGCTCAGGAAGCATCATCGGTTCGGGGAGATCCCGGAAGACCAGGCCCTGATGGACCAGTTCCCCCCGCGGGACTTCAAGATCCACGCGGGACACTTCCTGATCGATCAGGCCGGGGTCGTTCGATGGGTGCAGATCGAAACGCCGATCGACGACGTGTCGCGCTACGGCCAATTCCCCACGGACGAGGAGCTCCTGGCGGCGGCCCGGGACTCGCTCGGCTTACCAGGGAGGCGCACACCGTGACGACCGAACCAACCCGGCCGCTCGAGCCCGGAGACCCCGCGCCCGGCTTCACCTTGCCGGCAGCGCACGGAGACGGAACCGTGTCTCTCGCCGACTACCGGGGCCGGAGCCCGCTGCTGGTCGCTCTGTTTAGGGGGCTCTACTGACCGTTCTGCCGGCGGCAGGTCGTGCTGCTGGGGAAGACGGCGGAGAAGCTCAAGGGGGCGGGGGTCCAGACGCTGGCGGTCGTCGCCACCAGCGCCGAGCGCGCGCGGCTCTTCTTCCGGTTCCGACCGGTGCGGTTCCCGGTGGGCGCCGATCCCGATCTGATCACCCATCGCGCCTACGGCCTACCGCAAATGGCGGTCACGCCCGAGTTCATGCAAGCCATCGACGCCGTCTCGACCGATCTCGCCCGCGAGCTCCGGCTGAAAGTCCCGGCCGAGGGGGCCCTGGCCGCGATCGAGCGCCTGGACGGTTACGCGGCGACGGAGGCCGACGCGGCGGACTTCCAGCGGCACCAGGCCCAGCTCACCGGGCAGTTCCTCGTGGACGGGAAAGGGATCGTCCGCTGGACGAACATCGAATGCCAGCGCGACGGCCTCGCGGGTATCGATAAGTTCCCGACCGACGAGGAGCTCCTGACGGTGGCCCAGACCCTCCTCGGCTGAGGATCAGCCCCTTGCCAGATGTACCAAATCCGATACTCTTGACAGGAGCCGGCGAGGCCACGACAGTATCAGCCATGCCCGAGGACGCGCTCGACGCCCGGTTCGATCGGCTTCGACAGGACCTCCGCCAGGACATCCAGGCCAGCGCCTGGGCCCTCCGCGAAGAAATGCAATCCACCGCCGCGGCCCTCCGCCAGGACTTCCAAGCCAGCGCAGCGGAACTCCGCCAGGACTTCCGCCAGGATATTCAAGCCAGCGCCGCGGAACTCCGCCAGGATTTCCGCCGGGAGATCCAAGCCAGCGCCACGGAGACTCGCCGCCATTTCGAAGTGGTTGCCGAAAGCCTGCGGTCAGACATCCAGGTGGTCGCCGAAGGACTCAGCATGCTGGATGAAAAGGTCGAGCGCTTCCGCGACGAGGTCCACCAGGAGTTCGGCAAGGTTGACCGGCGGTTTCTGCGCCTGGACGCGAGGATCGCCGTTTTGGAGCGCCGTTAGGCGCCCGCTCCTCGACCCTGTCAAGATCGACCTGCCGTCCCCTTTACATGTATGCCTTCTCTGATTAGAATGTGCATATGCCCATTCAGGCTTGGTCGTGGAGGTTCCGATGCCCAGACAGGCGCCGTTGAAACGGAAGTCCTTCTTTGTCAACGAACGGGCGCTCCGTCAAGCCAAAAAGGCTTTGGGAGTCGCCACCGACGCCCAAGCCGTACGCGTGTCCGTGGAACGGATCGCCGAGATGGAGAAGTTCTGGCAGTTCATGAAGAATAGCCGCCGTGCCCTCAAGCCAGGAAGCCTGAGGGCGCCGTAGCGTGGCTTGGGCGATCCTGGATACCGGGGTCTACATTAGCTACTGGGAGCGCGGCCTCTACGAAGAGGCGTTGGCCGCCGTGCGAGACGCTTTTATCGTCCGCCACTCGGCGGTGGTGCTGTCCGAGCTGCGCCGCGGTGCCAGAACCCGGGAAGCTCAAAGGCTCGTTGAAGCGCTCTACGGGCTCGCCAGAACGCAGTGGGAGCCCACCGCGGCAGAGTGGTGGACGGCGGGGCGGCTCATCCGAAAGATCGGGGATGCACAGCGGTGGGAACGCACCAAGCGGCGGGATTTTCAGAACGACGCCTTGATCGCCCTCACAGCGCGTCGCCAAGGAGCGACGATCGTGACCACCGACAGAAACGACTTCGACCTCCTCGCCAAAGAACTCCAGGTGTCTGTTCTACCTGTATGAAATCGGCGTCTCCAAAGGTTGACCGGCGGTTTCTGCACCTGGACGCGAGGATCGCCGTCTTGGAGCGCCGTTAAGCGGACCCCCTACTTCACGGCAGCGCCCGGGCCACCGCCAATAGCTCCTCGTCAGTCGGAAACTTGTCGATCCCGGCCAGGCCTTCCCGAGCGCACTCGATGTTGGCCCAGCGGACGATGCCGTGCCGGTCCACCAGGAATTGGCCGGTGAACTGGAGCTGATGCCGCTGGAATTCTGCGTTCTCGCTCTCCGTCACCTCGAAACCGTCCAGCCGACCGATGATGTCGCGGGCCTGGTCGGCCGGCACCTCGAGTTTCAGCTCGCGCGCCAGCTCCCCATAGGCGCCCGCGATCGCTTGCATGGCCTCGGGCGTCACCCCGCCTTGCGGCACCCCGTAGGCGCGGTGCGTGCTCAGCTCGGGGTCAGCGCCAACGGCGCAGCGAACCGGGCGATACCGAAAGAAAAGGCGGGAGCGCTCGGCTTGCGAGGCGACGATCGCCAGGGTCTCGACGCCCACCGCCCGAAGCTTCTCTGCAGTCTTCCCTAGCAGCACAACTTGCCGCCGGCAGAATGGTCAGTAAAGTCCGCGGTACAGAGCCAGCAGCAGCGGGCTTCGGCCGCGGTAATCCGCCAACGAGACGGTCCCCTCGCTGTTCGCGGCCGGCAGCGTGAAGTCCGGGGCGGACTCCCCCGGCTGCACCGGAGGTCGCCGTTCACCAGTCGTCATCGATAAGCCTCCTCGTCTGGCCCAGTCTACCCCAACCGCGGAAAGAGGATCAACCGTGTTTGACCCCTCCACCGCCGCAGACTACTCTCTAAGGGTGACCTGCTCTGGCTGCGGATTCGAGGCCCCGCCGGACTTCGCCTTCTGCCCCAAGTGCGGGCGCAAGCTCGAGCGCGAACCGGAGGCCGACCGGCGCACCGTCACGGTCCTCTTCGCCGACCTCTCCGGCTTCACCGCGCTCGCCGAGCGCCTGGACCCCGAGGACGTCCGCGCCTTCCAGACCGACCTCTTCCAGGAGATGGCCGCAGCGATCCAGCAGTACGACGGCTTCGTCGAGAAGTTCGTCGGCGACGCCGTCATGGCGATCTTCGGCGCGCCGGTGGCCCACGAGGACGATCCGGAGCGCGCCCTCCGCGCCGCGCTGGCCATGCAGGAGCGGATGGCGGGGCTCAACGGCCGCTGGCAGGCGCGCCTCGGCAAGGCGCTTGCGCTTCACGTCGGCGTCAACACCGGGCCCGTCGTCGCGGGGAGCATCGGCGCCGACAAGGGCGGCGCGTACGCCGTCACGGGGGACACCGTGAACACCGCTTCGCGCCTCCAGAGCGCGGCGCCGCCCGGCCAGGTCCTCCTCAGCGCGGCGACCTGGCGGCTCGCCCAGCACGCCTTCGCCTTCGAGCCGGCGGGCGACCTCCAGGTGAAGGGCAAGGCCGAGCCCGTCGCCGCCTACCGGCTGGCGGGTCTCCTGGCCGCTCCGCGCTCGGCGCGCGGCCTCGAGGCCCACGGCCTCGCCGCCCCCCTCATCGGCCGCGAAAAGGAGCTCGGCACGCTCCTCGCGGCCTTCGACACGATGCTCGGAGGGCGCGCGCAGGTCGTGAGCCTCATCGGCGAAGCCGGAGTCGGCAAGTCCCGCCTCCTCCGCGAATTCCTCCAGACGCTCGACGCCAAAGGGCGCCTCGGCGGGGTGACCGTGCGCCAGGCCGCCTGCTCGGCGCTCGGCCAGCAGACCTACGGCGTCGTGGCCGCGTTCCTCCGGCAGGCGTACGAGGTCGCCCCCGAGGATCCGCTCGAGGTGGCGCAGGAGAAGCTCGTCGCGGGGCTCACCGCGCTGGGGGCCCGCGAGGACGAGATCGCCGGCATCGCCCCCCTGCTTGGGCGGCTCCTCGGCCTCGAGCCCGGCGCCCCCGCGGCCGCGCAGGTGGAGCCCGAGCAGATCAAGCGCCAGATCTACCTCGCCTCCCGCCTCCTCCTCGAGTGGCGCCTCCGTCAGGGCCCGCTCGCCCTCGTCGTCGAGGACCTGCACTGGGCCGACGCCGCCTCCGTCGAGCTGCTGGGCTTCCTGGTGGACCACCTGGCCGACCGCCCCCTCATGCTGCTGGTCACGCGGCGCGCCGCCCCCGACGGCCACGGCCTGGCGCCCGAGCGCGCGACCCACACCGTCGTCAGGCTCGAGTCG
>LDXP01000097.1 GCA_001443385.1 Candidatus Rokubacteria bacterium CSP1-6 | reverse complement strand
ACCCGATCGGCCACCCAGCAGGCCGCGTCGTGGCCATCGCTCACGGCGCCAAGTGGTGGGATGTCGCGCGCGCACCGCTCGACCACATAGCGGCAGCGCGGGGGAAACGCGCACCCCGCCGGAAGCCGCATCAGATCCGGGGGCTGACCCTCGATGGGATTGAGCTTGGACTTCCGCGGCTCGTCCAGGCGCGGCACCGAGCGCAGGAGCCCGAGCGTGTAGGGGTGGCGGGGGTTGGCGTAGATCTCGCGGGCGGTCCCCCGCTCGATGATCTTCCCCGCGTACATCACGTTGACCCGGTCGGCGTAGCGCGCGACGACGCCCAGGTTGTGGGTGATGATCAGCATCGCGACGCCGAGACGCCGGGAGAGATCCTTCATGAGCTCGAGAATCTGGGCCTGGATCGTGACGTCGAGCGCCGTGGTGGGCTCGTCGGCCAGGATCAGCGACGGATTGCACGACAGCGCCATGGCGATCATGATCCGCTGGCGCATCCCGCCGCTGAACTGGTGCGGGTACTGGGCGAGGCGGCGCGCCGGGTCGGGGATGCCCACGAGCCCGAGCAGCTCGACGGCGCGCGCCCGCGCCTGGGCGGGCGTCATCCCCAGGTGGATCTCGACGGTCTCGGTGACCTGGCGGCCGATGGACAGGACCGGGTTCAGGGAGGTCATCGGCTCCTGGAAGACCATCCCGATCTCCCGCCCGCGGACCCGGCGCATCCCTTCCTCGTCCAGGGCCAGGAGGTCCCGGCCCTTGAAGAGGATCTGGCCGGCGACGATGCGGCCGGCGGGCGCGGCGACGAGGCGCATCACGCTGAGGGCGCTGACGGTCTTGCCGCAGCCCGACTCGCCCACGAGCGCGACCGTCTCCCCTTCCCTCACGTCGTAGGAAACCCCATCCACGGCGCGGACCACTCCCGCGCCGATGAAAAAGTAGGTCGTGAGGTCTTTGACCTCGAGGAGCATTCCCGCCCCCTACCCCAATGTTCCGCGCCGTGGCGAGAACCGAGCAGCCCAAGGCCCGAGGGAGGAGCCCACCGGAGGCGTACGCGGTTGTACGTTGAGGATGGGCGACGACCGAGAACGCCGGGATGCGACGGTTATCGTCACGGCGCTAGGACCTCGTCGAGCACGCGGCCCTCGAAGTCGCCCGCCTTGAACCCGAGGAGGCGGCAGAGGGTCGGCGCGAGGTCCACGATCCGCCCGTTCCGGATCTCGGAGCCGGGCCGGACTCCCGCCCCCGCCAAGAGCATCGGGATGGTCTGCTCGTGCACGGAGCCGTGGGAGCGGAGCGCCGCCTCCTCCCTGACCGCGGGGCCCTCCCCCCAGACTCCCAACGCCCACTCGCGCTGGCCGAAGCAGAAGAGGTCTCCCACCCGCTCCGGGGGCAGGTGGTAGCGCTCCGCCTCCGTCCGCGGCACGACCACGTCGAGCCCGGGCGCGCCCCGGAGCGCGCTGAGGGCGTCGGCAAGGGCCTCCGGGCGCTCCAGAAACAGGTAGAGCGAGCCTCCGAGGTCCCGGTGGTGGGCAAAGAGACCGTCCTTGATGAGCGGAACACCCCGTGCCGGGATACCGGCCTCGGCCAGCACGCGCACCGGGCTGACCGAGCGCGTCTTGGCGTTCATGCCGTGGTCCGCCGTGAGTGCAACGACGGAATCCTTGAGATCGAAACAGGCCACGATGTCACCGATGAGGGCGTCCATCTCCCTGAGATGGGCCTGCATCTGGGGGCTCTCGGGCGGCAGCTTGTGCTCGGGGTAGTCCGTGGTCGCCACATAGAGAAGCCGCGGGGCGTAGCGGGCCGCCACTTCCCGGGCCATGCGCAGGACCCAGAGGTTGATCTCCAGCGAGAAGATATCCGGCGCCGGGCCCACGACCTTCGCGAGCTCCGGCGGCGCGCTCGACATGTCCACACAGAGATCCAGGTCGCGTCGAAGGAGGCGGGTGAGCTTTTCCTTGGCCGTGACGAGCGCCGTGGACCAGCCTGCCGCCTTGGCCCGCTCGAAGAGCAGCGGCTCCTGGACGAACGCCACCTGATCCATGAACACTTCCTTGCCCGTGGCCCGATCGTAGTAGAAGTTGGCGCACAGGCCGTGGCGGCCGGGGAACGTCCCGGTCAGGAGCGAGATGTGGTTGACGTTGGTGAGGCTCGGCATCACGCCGCGGCCGTCCAGGGTGAGCGCCCCGGCGCGCCCGAGCCTGGTGAGGTTCGGGAGGTCAGACGAGCGGACGTAGTCGGGATCGAAGCCGTCGATCAGGAACACGAGCGCGCGGCGGAGAGCCATGGGCTACTGGCAGCGTGCAAGGTGCAGGTGCCGGCTGGCCGCGGGGCGAAACTCGGTGTAGAGCCGGCAGACCGCCTCGGCGACGCACGGCCACCGGTACTGGGCGGCCCGCCGGGCGGCCTCCCGGCCGAGCCGGCTGCGAAGGTCGGCGTCACGCAGGATCGCCGAGATCCGGTCGGCCAGAACGAGCGGATCTCCCTCGGGCACCAGATATCCCGTGACCCCCTCCTGGACCGTCGTGGTGAGGCCCCCCACCCGGGAGGCGATGACGGGCCTGCCGCACGCCATGGCCTCCAGCGCCACCATGCCGAACGACTCGTAATAGGACGGCATCACCGTCATCTCGGCGGCGGCGTAGTAGAGCCGCAGGCCCTCCTGGGGCTGGGCGCCGAGGAAGCGTACGGCCCCCCCAAGGCCCAGGGCGGCGACCCGCTCCCGGAGGCGCGCGACATGGCCATTCTGGGGCTCGTCGGCATCCCCGCCGACGACGACGAGCGTCGGGATCGGCTCTCCCCGCTGCGGCACCCGGGGGAGCGCCTCCAGCAGGGTTTCCAGCCCCTTGATGGGCGAGAGCCGCCCCACGTAGAGGAGCGCCGGAGCCGGGCCCAGGCCCAGCGCCGCTTTGGCCTCGCCCTGGTCCATGGGGCGGAAGAGCTCCGTGTCCACCCCGCAGGGAATCACCCGGATCCCCTCGGCGGCTGCCCGATAGTACCAGACCAGGTGTGCGCGTTCCACCGGGTTGGAGGCCACGAGGCGGTCGGCGGCGACGACAAGCCGCTCCTCTTCGGCGATGCGGAGGTCCGGCTCCAGCTCCTCGGGCGCGCGCGCCACCTCGTTCTTGAGCTGGCCTAGCGTGTGAAACATCTGAATGAGGGGGACGCCCCAGCGGCAGGAGAGGCTCAGCCCCGCGACGCCGGAGAGCCAGTAGTGGGAGTGGACGATGGAGTAGTCTATCCTCTCTCGCCGCCTGAACGCCTCGAGGTTGGCCACGAACTCGGGAAGGTGCCGGTGAACCTCTTCCCGCGGCATCGGGGCCTCGGGCCCGGCGGGCAAGTGGATCACCCGCGCGTTCGCTCCGAGCGCCACTACCCGCGGGATCTCGGGGTTCTGGGAGCGGGTGAAGACATCCACGTCCACGCCCATCCGGCCCAGCTCGCGCGCCACCTCGCGCACGTACACGTTCATCCCGCCCGTCTCCTTGCCGCCCAGGGCGGCCAGCGGGCAGGTATGAACGCTCAGGACCGCGATCTTCAGGGTCATCGGGTAACCTCGATATTGAACAGGTCCTCGGCCGTCGCGCCGAACGCGTACTTGTAGGGCTCTTCGCCCCGCAGGAAGTCGAACCGCCCGAAGCCCCGCTCGATGGCGTCCCTGATCAGGTGACTGAGCAGCACGATCCCAGGGGAGAGAACGGCGTGAGCCGGATCGAAGCCCGAGTTATAGAGGCCAACGCTCCCCCCGTACTCGTAGGTGAGGTAGGCCGCCAGTGGGTGCCCCTCGTGCTCGAGAAACCAGAGGCGCAGCCAGCCCTCGCGCGCCAGAGCACCGGCGACGCCCCGGAAGAACTCTTCCATGCGCGCGTCCATGAAGCGGGCCTTGCCGGGCTTCGACTTCCGGTGGAGGTCCAGAAAGGCCCTCATGGCTTCGTCCAGGCCCGGCGCGCTCGCATGAGAGCGCACCGCGGCGCCCGGCAGCTCCCGCTCCAGCCGCCGCATCTTCCGGCGCAGCTCGTGCCGGTCCTTGCCCGGAAGCCCTCCGAGGTATGCGTCCCAGGTCACCGGCAAGGCGAGGACAGGACAGCGCTCTTCCCTGGAGACGCGGGTGCGGAGGCCGTACTGGGGCGCGAGGGAGGGCAGGCAGGAAACGGTGGGGGACGAAGCGCGGAGACAGTGCAAATCCCAGACGCCCGTCTCGGCGCTCCGGTGCTGGAGGAGAGCGGCCCACGCTTCTTCCTCACCGCCGACGGGCGCCAGGAGATCCAGGTAGTCCGACACGTCCACCCCGCCGACGATGCGCAGGGTCCCGCCGGATTCGGCGTAGAGCGGGAGGAGACCCATCGGCTGGCCCGAGGAATCCGAGACCCGGAGAAGCCGGAGCGGCCGCCCGTCACCGAAGGCGCGCCACCAGTGCTCCTGCCACTGCCAGGTGAGGAAGAGGACCGGCGCGGCCGTCCGGGCAAGGAGGCTGTTCCACGTCCCTTCGTCAAGCAGGTCAAACCGATCCAGGGACTCGACCTTCACGCCTCGTCCCCGCCGTTCCCCCCGCCGGACTCCTCGGTCGTGGCTTCCTCCGTGGCCTCGTCCACGGCCGAGTCGAAGTCCTCGCCGAGATCCTCCCCCAGCTCGCTCCCCATCTTCTTCATGAACCGCGCCACGCTCTTGGGGTCGTCCTCGTCGAAATCCCCCAGCTTTGACGGATCGGCCAGCGACTCAAGCCGGTCCTCTTCGGATTTGACCGTCGCGAACCGGGACATCAGTCGGCTGAGCGATTCCCCGCCGCAACGGGGGCAGCGGGGGGGAGCGGCCGAGGAGGGGTTGAGAACCAGGAGGCTCACCCGACGACGGCAGCTCAGACACTCATACTCGTAGATCGGCATCCCCGGCGACCTCCACAGGAAACGGCGGCCCCCATTGTATCACCAAGCCGGGAGGCTCCTCCCCCCCCTGTCCCGTCCCCAACACTCGCGCGACCGATGCCGTCTGCGGGCTGACACCCACACCGCGAAGCCCCTGGGACCCCTGCGATTTCAGTGATTTTCCTGCCACCCGCCTGTGGCACCGGCCTTGCTGACCGCTGTCGGATAGACCCCCACTCTGGACCAAGGAGGCTCATCGATGAAACGGCGGTTCATTGTCCACGGCGGCGGCCGGGGAAAGTAAGAGTGAACAGACCGTTGGTGGTCTCAGCGTTCGGCGGCCTGGTGCTGGTGATGTGGCTGGCGGCCTGGAGCGTCGTCGGCTCGGCCGAGCGCTCCCCCGAGCTCCTCACCGAGCGACCCGTGGCGGACGCGCTCTTCCAGGCGGTGGTGCTCCCGCCCTGAAGGGCGCTTCTCAGCAGCGCTCGCGCAGAGCCGTCCAGTCGCTGTCGGGGAGCAGCTTGATCGAGGGGCGCCCCGGCGCTCCCGCCAGGGATCTCAGCCGCTCGATCCGATCCGCGGTGGTCGGGTGAGTGGACAGGTACCTGAGGAATCCTGCCGGATCCCCCTCCTTCCGTCTCAGCCCCTCCATGAAAGTGATCATCCCCTCCGGATCGACCCTGGCCGCCCGCAACATCCGCATCCCTTCCCTGTCCGCCTCCTCCTCGGCGACACGGCTGTACTGGAGGGTCCCGAGGGTCCGGGCGGCCTCGAGCCCATAGGCCATCGCGCCGCTCACGTCCCCGGTCAGGGCGACCACCAACAGGCCGGTGGACGCGTGCTGGAGCAGGGCGCGCATCACATGGCGCTGGAGGACATGCTGGACCTCGTGCGCGAGCACGCCGGCGAATTCCTCCGGAGTGCGGGCCCGCTTGAGCAACCCCCGGAAGACGACGATGTGCCCGCCGGGGACGGCCATGGCGTTGACGAGAGAGTCATTCACCACGATCACGCGAAGCGTGAAGGGCCGGCTCGGCAGCGGAGCGGTGAGGGTCTTCAACACGTCGTCGACCGCCGCACGCAGCTCTTGATCTTCGCACCGCTTCTTGGGCGGAGCCAGCTGCTCGATAACGCTAGACCCCAGCCGCTCCTCCCACGCGATGGGGACCCGCGGCGCGACGAACGCCGCCAGGAGCGGGATCCCCCACTGGTAGATCGCCAGCGCGATGCCGATCACGGCCAGGGCGGCGAGGAGGGTCAGCTCAACCCGCGTCCGGCGCCGGGCCGGGTCGTGGAAGCGCGTTCGGCGCTCCGGAGCGACCTCGTGGAGGGCCGTGAGAAACGCCGCGTCGGAGATCAGGAGCGCTTCGGCGATCTCCCCGCCCTTCTCCAGGCGCACCTGCTCGCCGGCGTAGAAGCCCTGGGTCTGGCGGACCTGGTCGTACGGCCAGAGGAAGGTCAGGCCGCCCTCGGTGCTGACCTCGATGCCGCTTCGCATCAACCGCACGCGCGCCCGTTGGCGGGCGGCGGTGCGGCCATCCAGGTAAAACCCTTCCCAGTCGGTCTGCATCGACGAGACGCGGCGACGGCCGGACTAGCCGAGGTCGAAATCCATGTCGAGGAAGCTGGCGAGCCCTTCACCGGTGGCCGCCACCGCGACCTGCGCCTCCTGCTGAATTCCCGCCATGTCCAGCGGTCCCTCGAGGGTCAGGTACCGGAAGGCGAACCGGACGTTCCGGCACTTGACCCACGGCCAGGCCAGCCCGAGGGTGACGATCAGCAGCAAGAGATTCACCACATAGAGGCCGAGGAGAGCCCCTCCCGTCACCGTCGAGTGGAAGCGCGCGGCGCGGACGGACGTATGGTCCCAGAAATAGCGCCGCTTGCGGGCGGCGAACCAGATCCAGCAGAGTCCCAGCGTCGGCAACGTCAGCAGGATCGCCACGAGGTACGGGCTGAACAGGTCCCGCCCGCGGCCGTCGAAGTCGAACTTCTGGTTCCCGAAGTACGAGTGAGACACCATGAAGCCCTGACGCTTCGTCGCGAAGAACGGGGCGTACAGGCCCAGGGTGACGAGCGAGAGGAGCGTCCCTCCGACGAAAAGCTTGACGAAATTCCAGACGCGCCCCCGGAACGAGAACCGGATGCCGCGCCAGGCGGTCCGGCTCAGGCGATAGCGGCGGGCGCCCACCATCGCGACCGGGACGAACACCGTGACGATGCAGTATGCCAGGACGCCCGCCGCGACCTTCACCTCAAAGGCCGCGTCGAGGAACTCTGGCAAGTTCGCCAGGAGCCCGACGGGGATACCGAAGACCAGCATGGCCTTGAGCCAGCCGATCAGCAGCTCCTTGCCCGTCCCGTGGTAGGAGAAACGATCGCCCTCGAACTCGCTCTGGCTCAGGAGATAGCTGCGAACCCGGACCTTCCCCCAGAAGTAGTAAATCCCCAGCGTGATGAGCGTCAGGAGGACGTTGACAATGTGGATCCCGAAGAGCGAACCACCCGAGCCGTGGAAGGACAGCCGGCGAATCCCGCCAGGGGCGCCACCCGCCGGCGACGGCCGCCATTGGCTCGGAGGGGCCGACGGCGCCGGCGCGGCGACCAGTGTGGCCACCCCTCCTGTGCCGAGGCTCTGGAGGTGGGCGCGGTACTTCGAGACAATCACCCGGCAGCGCGGGCATTCGTCGCCGGGGACGTCGGCGTAGCCGCACTTCGGGCACGTTTCCGCCATGGCACCTCCAGCCGCCTACATGATCCCACTCCCTCCCTGGCTTCTCCTAGTTTTTCCCGGGGGGAGAGCGAAGAGCGCCTCCATCTTCGCCACCGCGCGCCCCCAGTCGAACTCCCGCTTGATGTGGGCCATCCCCTCCCTGGCAAGCTTCGCCCTGAGCCCCGGGTCGCAAACCGCCAGTTCAAGCCGCTGCGCCAGATGTGCCACATCCCGGCGGCGGGCCACCAGTGCGGTCCGGCCGTCCAGGGCATAGTCCCGGCAGCCGCCGTTGTCGTAGGTCACGAGCGCCGCGCCGCACGCCATCGCCTCCATGGACGGCATCCCGAGCCCCTCGTCCCACGACGGGCAGAGGAAGATCGGGCAGCGGCTGTAGAGCCAGGCGAGCCGGCCCTGGGGGAGGTTTTCGTAGTACTCGTCGTAGGCCTCCCCCCGCTTCGGTCGTTTCACGCCGAAGCCGACGAGCCTGACCTCGGGACGCCGTGCCTTCACCCGCCGCACCGCCTCGAGGCCATCGGCCACTCCCTTCCAGGCGTAGTCATGGTGAAGCATCAGCACGCGCACCAGGCCGTCGTCGGGGCCGGGGTCCACACGCGAAAAGAGCGCCGGGTCCACGGGCGTTACGAGCAACTCGGCCTCGCCCTGAAACTTCTCCCGCATGATCTCCCTGAGCCAGGAGGAGATGACCATCTTCCGCAAAGGATACGTGTAGGTCCGGTCCACCTCCTCGGGGCTTCCGTGGTAGAGGCTCTCGTAGTGCTGGACCAGGTAGAACTTCCTCCCGCAGCGGGCCGGGGTGGCGTTGACCGCGTCGGCGGTCTGCCAGGCCGTGGCGACGATCACATCCCCGGCCGGGAGGGCTTCCACCCGGAGCCCCGGCGTCCAGAGTACTCGTGGCCTAAAGCCCGGAATCCAGTCGGGACCCGTGCGGCGGACATTCCGCCACCACGCGCGAGGCACGTCCCTGGCGGGAACCACCACCGTCACCTGGTGGCCCCGGCCGGCGAGCCGGTCGGCGTAGGTCAGGATCGCGCGCACGCCCCCCGCGATCCTCACATGCGGGCACAGAAACGTTATGCGCATGCTAGGGATCTTACCTCAACGATCGGATGGCCGCTTCGAGCGCGGGCTTTGCCCGCGCAACCCTTTTGGGGGGAGGCATCGGAGGGGGCCGTCGAGGCC
>LDXP01000096.1 GCA_001443385.1 Candidatus Rokubacteria bacterium CSP1-6 | reverse complement strand
GGGCCGAGCGTGCGCGATCTCTTCCGGCGCGCCGCCACCTTCGTGGACAAGATCCTGAAGGGTGCCAAGCCTGCTGACCTCCCGGTGGAGCAGCCCACGAAGTTCGAGCTGGTCATCAATCTCAAGACCGCGAAGGCCCTCGGGCTGACGATCCCGCCGTCCGTCCTGATCCGGGCGGACGAGGTGATCCAGTGACCCCTAGCACGCTAGCCTGGAGACCCCCGATGCTTCGACGCTGGCTCGCGCTGCCGTTCGTCCTCCTCCTGGTGAGCGCCGCTCCCGCCCAGTCTCAACCGGATCTGCCGATCTTCGACGCCCACATCCACTACAGCCAGCCCGACTGGGCGGTATACCCGCCCGAGGAGATCCTCAAGATCTTCGATCGCGCGGGGGTGCGCCGTGCGCTAGTGTCCAGCACGCCCGACGACGGCACGCTCAGGCTCTACGAAAAGGCGCCCGCGCGCATCGTCCCCGAGCTGAGGCCGTACCGGACCCGCGGCGACATGGCCTCCTGGCACGGCGATCCGGCCGTCCTCGCGTACGTGGAGGAGCGGCTCAAGCGGGGGATCTACAAGGGCATCGGGGAGTTCCACCTCTTCGGCGGCCAGACCAACACGCCGGTGATCCGGCGGATCGCCGAGCTGGCGGTGGAGAAGAACCTGGTCCTCCACGCCCACTCCGACGAAGCGGCGGTGGAGGAGCTGTTCGCGCTGAATCCGAAGGTCAAGATCCTCTGGGCCCACGCCGGGATGTCGTCGGGCCCCGAGGCGATCGCCAAGCTGCTGGACCGCTACCCGAACCTCTGGGCCGAGCTGGCGATCCGAAGCGACATGGCCTCCGGCGGAAAGCTGGATCCGGCCTGGCGCGCCCTCTTCCTCCGCCACCCCGACCGTATCATGGTGGGCACCGACACCTGGGTCACGTCCCGCTGGGACGCGCTCCCGGGCTATCTCGACGAGATGCGCGTCTGGCTGAGACAGCTTCCGCGCGAAGTGGCCGAGAAGATCGCCTACAGGAACGCCGAGCGCCTCTTCGGCCCTTAGAGGCCGCCCTCCCTAAAGAGCTACGCTGAGCCGACGAAGCCCTTTGCGGGGACGAGGCGCTTGGCGACGGGATCGACGGCTAGCAGCAGACTCTCGAGAGCGACCGCGCCGAGCAGCGCGGGCCCGTCTGGTGCGATGAGGCACGGAGTGGTGACCTCGGTGCCGTCGAGGGTCAGCCGTACCTCGGCGGCGGGCCACGTTTCGTCCCGGCCACCCNCCGTCTGGATGGGGCAGGTGCGGGTCGGCCGAAGATCGAGCCGGTCGGCCAGTACGCGGGGCACGACGAGGAACGTGGCTCCTGTATCCACCAGAAGCTCCACTGACTCGCTGCGCCCGGTCGGCCCGGTCAGGCGCGCCGAGATGTGAAACAAACCCATATTCCTGCGCTTCTCCCCCCTTGAAGTATACCGCGCAGGAGGAGTGAATGCCCGCTCCCCGCTTCGTCGGCAGCGCGGTCAAGCGCCTGGAGGACCCGCGCCTCATCCGGGGCCAGGCCCAGTATGTGGACGATCTCGCGTTTCCCGGAACGCTCCACGCCGTTGTCTTGAGGAGCCCCCACTCCCACGCCCGGCTCACCCACGTGGACGTGTCCGACGCCCTGAAGCAGCCCGGGGTCCTCGCCGTGCTCACTGGGAAAGACGTCGCCGGCAAGGTGCGCCCGAAACCCCTCATGATCTCTCCTCCCGGCCTCAGATACCCGCTCCACCCTCCCCTCGCCCAGGACGAAGTGCGATTTGTCGGCGATCCCGTGGCCCTGGTCCTGGCGGTGGAAAAATATCAGTGCCGGGACGCCGCCGATTTGATCCGCGTGGACTACGAGCCTCTCGACGTCGTGACGGATCCCGAGGCCGCGCTGCTGCCAGGCGCGCCACGGGTACATCAGGGTCTCTCAGACAATCTCGCCTACGAGCACTCGTGGAAAACCGGCGACCTTGACGCCGCCTTCGCGAAGGCGGAGCGGGTCGTCAAAGGCCGCTTCGTCAACCAGCGCCTGGCGCCGCTCCCTCTTGAGCCCCGCGGCTGCCTCGCGCTGTTCCAGGGCGGAGCGCTCACGTTCTGGACCTCGACCCAGATGCCCCACCGGGCCAAGTCCATGCTCGCCGAAACGCTCGACCTCCCCGAGCACCAGATCCGCGTGATCGCTCCCGAGGTCGGCGGCGGCTTCGGCTGCAAGGTCGGGCTCTACGACGAGGAAGTCCTCGCCGCCTTCGCCGCCATCAAACTCGGCCGACCGGTGAAGTGGATCGAGGCGCGGAGCGAGAGCATGGCCGCCACGACCCACGGCCGCGGCCAGATCCACGGGGCCGAGCTGGCGGTCGCTCACGACGGCACGTTCCTCGGCCTCCGGGTCAGCGGAGTGGCAGACCTCGGCGCCTGCCTGGAGGCCTTCACCGCCGGCCCGCCGCTATTGTGCGGGCGTCTCATCACGGGGGCGTATCGAATCCCGGCAGCGTCGTACGCGCTCCGCGGCGCCTTCACCAACAAGACCCCCACGGCGGCGTATCGGGGCGCCGGTCGTCCCGAAGGGTCATTCATCATCGAGCGGATGGCCGACCTGGCCGCCGCCGAGCTGGGGCTGGACCCGGTAGAGATCCGGAAGAAGAACTTCATCAGGCCGGAGGACTTCCCGTACAAGACGCCCTCGGGCCTCACCTACGACTCGGGGCGCTACGCGGTGACGCTCGACCGAGCGCTCGAGCTCCTGGACTACCCGAAGTTCCGCTCCGAGCAGGCGCGAGCGCGTCAGGAGGGCCGCTATCTCGGGGTGGGCTTCTCCACCTTCGTGGAGACGGCGAGCACCGGGCCCTCGGCGAAGATGGCGTTCCAGGGCCACGAGTACGGCGCGGTGAGGGTGGAGCCGAGCGGCCGCGTGACGGCCCTGACCGGCACGTCACCCCACGGCCAGGGGGGAGAGACGACGTTCGCCCAGATCGTGGCCGACGCCCTCGGCGTCACTCCCGACGATGTGACGGTGCTCCACGGCGACACCGCCATCATCCCGACGGGGTTCGGCACGGGCGGGAGCCGCGGGGCGAGCGTGGGCGGGGCCGCGATCCACATGGCGGCCGGGCGCGTGAGGGAGAAGGCCCAGCGGATCGCCGCTCATCTCCTGGAAGCGGCCCCGGAGGACATCGCCGTCGCCGACGGGAAGTTCCACGTCAAGGGCCTTGCCGACCGCGCCGTCACGCTCCGAGAGGTGGCCCACGCTGCCCACCGCGCGGCGAACCTCCCGCCGGGGATGGAGCCCGGCCTCGACGCAAGCCACATCTTCGATCCCCCCGACTTCACGATCCCCTTCGGCGTGTACATCGCGGTGGTGGAGGTGCTCCGGGAGACCGGCGAGGTCAGGCTCCTGCGCTTCATCGGCGTTGACGACGTGGGAACGGTGATCAACCCCATGCTCCTGAAGGGGCAGCTCCACGGCGGGATCGCCCAGGGAATCGCCCAGGCCCTGTGGGAAGAGATCGTCTACGACGAGGCGGGCCAGCTCCTGTCGGGCAGCCTCATGGAATACGCCGCGCCGAAGGCCGCCGACCTGCCGATGTTCGAGCTGGACCACACGGTCACGCCCACGCCCCACAATCCCCTCGGCGCCAAGGGGGTGGGCGAGGCCGGCTGCGTCGGCGCTCCTCAGGCGGTGGTCAACGCCGTGCTGGACGCCCTCGCGCCCCTCGGCATCAAGTCGCTCGACATGCCACTCCGCCCCGAGAAGATCTGGCGCGCCATCCGGGGGACGACCCCTACACCTCGGTGATGTCGGCGGTCCACTCGACCTTGATGCCGCGCTCCACGCTCTGAGAAACGGGGCAGGCCTGCTTGTGGTGGCCGAGCGCCCGCTCGGCTTCCTCGCGCTTGCCCTTGGGGATCTTCAGCGCGTACTTGATCCGGATCTTCGTCAGGAGCAGGACCTTGTCCCCTTCCTCGATCTCCCCCTCGACTTCGGTCAGGAGGTTGCCGCCGTAGACGGGAATCTGGCGCGCTGCCAGCGCGCCGGCAAGAGTGCCGGTCATTCAGGACCCGACCGCCGCCACCACGTGGTCGATGGTGGTCGGCAGCTCTTCCGGCACGTCGGCCTTGTACCAGGCCTTGACCCCGCCGTGGAGGCCGGTGCGGATCGCCTCGGGGAAAGGCTCGATGAAGGCCTGCTTGATCGCGCGGGCCTCGGGGACCACGCGGACCTTGGATAGATGGACCAGTGTGCCCATGGAGGCTCCTCCTTTCAGGCCGTTACGTCGCGAGAGCTTCCAGCGCCCGAGCGGCGGCGTCCTCGCCGGAGTGGACGCAGTCGGAGATCCCCACGCCGTGATACGCGCTGCCGGCGAGAGCGAGGCCCGGGAGCTGGGCGACCCGGGTCTCGATGGCCGCCACGGTCCCGAGGTGGCCCACGAGGTACTGGGCCATGGAGGCCGGGTAGCGGTGGACGCGGCTCAGGAGCGGCGGCGCGGTGACGCCCAGCAACTCCTTTAACTGGGCCTTCACGATCGCGAGCATCCGCTCGTCGTCCTCTTTCAGGATTCCCTCGTCCAGCGCGCCGCCGAGGAACACGCGCAGGAGGACGTGGCCGGCGGGCGCCCGTCCGGGGTACTTCACGCTGGAGAAGGTGCAGGCCAGGAGCGGTCGCTGCTCGATCCTCGGCACGACGAAGCCGAAGCCGTCCAGCGGGTGGGCGATCTCCTCCCGGCGGTAGGCGAGGGTCACCGTCGCCGAGGAGGCGTACGGGATCGCTTCGAGGAGATGGGCCAGGCTCGGGTCGAGGTCGCGGACCATGCGGGCGGCCTGGTGGGCCTCGGCGCCCACGATAACGGCATCAGCGTCAACACTGCTCCCGTCAGCCAGGCCCACGCGCCACCGGGCGCCCTCGCGCCGCAGCCCCACGACGCGCTCCTTGAGCCTCACTGAGCCCGGCGGGAGGCGATCGGCCAGGGCGCGCGTGAACTCCTCCATCCCGTCGGCGAAGGTGACGAAGAGGCTCCAGCGCGCCCCGCTGACGCCCTCCGCCGGGCGGGCCGCCCGCCAGAGCGCGAGGATGAGGCTCCGGTGGGTCCGCTCCATCTCGAGGAAGCGCGGCATGGTCGCCGCCAGGCTCAGCGTGTCGGGATCAGCGGTGTAGATGCCGGCCACCAGCGGCTGGGCCACGCGCTCCAGCGCTTCGACACCGAGCCGGCGGCGGACGAACGACCCGAGGCTCTCGTCCTCGGCCCCGATGCGGCGGGGCAAGGCGAGGTCCATCGCCATCCTGAGCTTGCCCGGCCAGGAGAAGAGCCGGGACGAGACCAGCGGCCAGAAGCGCGCAGGAGCCAGGAGCTGAAAGCCGTCGGGGAGCGGCAGGAGGTGCCCGGCGCGGAGGACGTAGATGCGGCGGAAGCGATCGTCGGTTCGTACCAGGCGCGTGCCGAGGCCAACCCGCTCTGCCAGTGCAAGCGCCCAGGGCTTCTCAGAGATGAAGGAATCGGGGCCGGCCTCGATCAGGAAGCCCTGGGTGTGCTCGGTGGCGATCGTGCCGCCGAGCCGCTCACGCGCTTCGAGAAGTGTGAGGTCAATCGCCTCACCCCGCTCGCGCGAGAGCTCGGTAAGCCGGTGAGCCGCGGCGAGGCCGGCGATCCCTCCTCCCACCACGACGACACGGTGTGCCACGCCGCTACTTCCCAAGGCCGGCCCTGGCGAGGTCGGCCAGCATCTCGACGAACGCCGGGTGGTCGTTGACCGCTTCGGCGCGGTGGAAGTGCACTCCCAGTTTTTCCGCCAGCTGACGCGCCTCAACGTCCAGGTCGTAGAGCACCTCGACGTGGTCGCAGACGAAACCGATGGGCGCCACCACCACGTCGCCGACCCCCTCCTTGGCCAGTTGGCGCAGGACCTCCGCGACGTCGGGCTCGAGCCAAGGCTCGCGCGGCGCCCCGCTCCGGCTCTGGTAGGCCACCGACCAGCGCTGATGATTCAAGCTCGCCGCCACGGCGCGCGCCGCCGCCATGAACTGAGCGACGTATGGGGAACCGTCGGCCATCGCCGCCGGGACGCTGTGGGCGGTGAAGACAACCGGCGCGGCCTTCCGGCCCTCCGGAGCGACGCGCCCCAGGGCCTCGGCGACCCGGTCGGCGACCGCCTCGATGAAGCGCGGATGGTCGAACCAGGCGGGAGCGTACGCGACCTCGGGCGCTCCCGGCCCCACCTTCTCGCGGGCCGCCGCCACGTCGGCCAGGTAGCGCTCCCACGACGCTTCGGCCTGAAAGGACGAGAGGATGATCCCGAGCGCGCGGCGGTGGCCCAGGTCTTTCATCGCCGCCAGCGTCTCGTGCAGGAACGGGTGCCAGTTCCTCATGCCGACGTACACGGGCGCGGCCACGCCGTCGCGCTTCAGGAGGCGCCGCAGCCCTCTCGCCTGCTTGAAGGTCAGCTCGTTCAGCGGCGAGCGGCCGCCGATCGCCTCGTAGTGGTGCGCAACCTCCTCGATCCGCTCGGGGGGAATGGGGCGGCCTGCGGTGACAAGCTGGAGGAAGGGGCGGATGTCCTCGGGCTTCTCGGGGCCGCCGAACGCGATAAGGAGCACCGAGTCCGCCGCGCTCATCGCCGGGACAGCTCGTGAACCATCTCCACCATGGCGATCACGTGCTCAACGGGTGTCTCGGGAAGCACGCCGTGGCCGAGGTTGAAGATGTGGCCGGGCCGGCCGGCGGCCCGATCCAGGATCGCCCGGACGTGCCGCTTGATCTCGGCGGGCTTGGCGAGGAGCAGGGCGGGGTCGAGGTTTCCCTGGACCGCCACGTCATAGCCCAGGCGCTTCCACGCGTCTCCCAGGTCCACGCGCCAGTCCAGGCCGATCACGTCGCCGCCCGCCTCGCGCACGAGCTCCAGCAGCCCAGCGGTGCCCGTGCCGAAATGAATCACGGGAACCCCTGGCGTGAGGCCTTTGACCACCGCCCGCGTGTGAGGCAGGACGAACTCGCGGTAGTCGGCGGGCGAGAGCGTCCCCACCCAGGAATCGAAGAGCTGGACGGCCTGGGCGCCGGCGGCGATCTGGCCGTTCACGTAGCCGACGGTGACCTTCACGAGGCGCTCCATGAGGGCGTGCCAGGTTGAAGGGTCATCGTGCATCAGGCGCTTGGTGTGGAGATACTCCCGGGACGCGCCCCCCTCGATCAGATACGAGGCGACCGTGAAGGGCGCGCCGGCGAAGCCGATCAGCGGCACCCGCTCGGACAGCGCCGTGCGCACCTTCTGGATCGCCTCAAAGACAAAGGGCGTGGCTTCTCGGGGATCGACGTCTGCGAGGCCGGCGAGGTCCGCGGCGCCGCGCACGGGACGGTGGATGACGGGCCCTTCCCCCTTGGCGAACTCGAGGCCCACGCCCATGGGCTCCACGGGGAGGAGGATGTCGGCGAAGATGATCGCGGCGTCCACCCCGAGGCGCTCCACGGGAAGGAGCGTCACCTCCGCGGCCGCCTCGGGGTTCTTGCAGAGCTCGAGGAAGCCAAACCGCGCCCGCAGCGCGCGATACTCGGCCATGAAGCGCCCCGCCTGGCGCATCAGCCAGACCGGGGTGTACTCGGCAGGCTCGCGTCGGCACGCGCGCAGAAAGGGAGCAGACGTAGCGGGCTTCATGGATCACCCAGCCTACCGTCCGCTCCCGGCCGAGTCAAGGAAGCGCGAAGATCTTACGCAGCGTGAGGCTTACTTGGCGGCAATCGTGGTCGGCTTACCCTCTTCGCCGACGAAGACGACGAGAATCTTCACTGGCGCGTCGCCCTTATTGAATGCCTGGTGCCAGTGGTTCACGTCCTCCAGGTACGCCTGCCCGGGCTTGTACTCCCGCGCCTCGGCGCCCTGCGCCTGGACGGTCAGCGTGCCTTCGAGGACGTAGACGTACACCGGCACCGGGTGCTGGTGGAGCGCGGTCCGCCCTCCCGGCTCGAGCTGGCCGATGACGGAGATGATCTCCGCCTTGCCGGCCTTGGGGTACTCGATGGGCATCTTGCCTGCCGTCAGCCCCGATTTGAGGACCGGCGTGCTCTTGAACCCCTTCGGCAGCGCCTGATCGTCCGCCGCCGCTTGCGCAAACCGCGGCGCGCTCGATTGCTGCGCGCTGGCGACACTAATCACGAGCAGAACACCCAGACCGGAGAGAAGTAGATGCTTCATTCGGAAGCCCTCCTTGTCAGGTCGGCGTAGAGCGATTTGACGGGAAATATAGGTCAAACGGCGGGGGGTGTCAAGATTGACAACTCCGCGTCCCTGGGCGACGATGGCTGCCGCGATCTCACTCGAATCCCGGAGGCCACGATGCCGCTGATGGCGGGGAAGCAGGCGTTTCTGGAGATCCTGAAGCAGGAGGGTGTGGAGTATTTGTTTGGCAACCCGGGCACCACCGAGCTGCCGCTGATGGACGGCCTGGTGCGCGAGCCGCGGATCCGCTACATCCTGGCCCTCCAGGAGGCGGTGGCCATCGCCATGGCCGACGGCTACGCCCAGGCCAGCGGGAAGCTGGCCGCGGTGAATGTCCACATCTCTCCCGGCCTGGGCAACGCCATGGGGATGCTCTACGACGCCTGGAAGGCCGGCTCTCCCCTCCTCCTGACCGCGGGCCAGCACGACCAGTCTTTCAACGTCACCGAGCCCGTCCTCTGGTCCGACTTGCCCCCGGTGGCAAGACCCTTCGTCAAGTGGGCGACCGAGATCCACCGCCTCGAAGATCTGCCGCGCATCGTCCACCGCGCAGTGAAGGTGGCGCTGACGCACCCCACGGGGCCGGTTTTCCTCTC
>LDXP01000095.1 GCA_001443385.1 Candidatus Rokubacteria bacterium CSP1-6 | reverse complement strand
AGACTTTCCACGAGACCGGGAAGGCCATCGTGGCCCCGCTCTACCGCGGGGTGCAGGGGAACCCGGTCCTCTTCGCCGCCGCCGTGTTCCCCGAGCTCCGGGCCCTGACGGGCGACCGCGGGGCGCGCTCGGTGGTCGAGAAGGACCCGGCGCGCGTCGCGCTCGTGTCCTTCGACCTCGCGATGCCGGCGGACCTGGATACGTTCGAAGACTACGAACGGCTGCGTCCCCCGGTCAACCCGGTGTAAACTAGGGCCATGCGCGAGGAGATCAAGAAGATCCAGGCACTGATGGAGGCGGCCGACTACGTGACCGACGCGCCGGTCGCCACCTCGGTCTATCTGGCCATGACGCTGCGGAAGCCCCTCCTGATCGAGGGCCACGCCGGGGTGGGGAAGACCGAGGCGGCCAAGGTGCTGGCGCGGGTGATGGGAACGAACCTGATCCGTCTCCAGTGCTACGAGGGGCTGGATCAGGCCACGGCCCTCTACGAGTGGAACTACCCGAAGCAGCTTCTCCACATCAAGCTGGAGGAGGAGACTGGCCATTCGCTCGAGCAGAAGGAGACGGCCATCTTCTCCGAGCCGTTCCTCCTGCGGCGCCCGCTGCTCCAGGCCATCAGCCAGGACGGCCAGGCGCCGGTGCTGCTGATCGATGAGATCGACCGCTGCGTTGCGGCCAAGAGTCTGATTCCGACCGGCGAGGGGATCAAGAGGGCGGAGGAGATCAGGCCTGGGGATGAGCTAGTCAGCTTCGACCCGGAAGCGTTTCAGATCACCCGGGCGAAAGTAAAGAAGGTCATTCCTAGAGAGACTTCCACCGTCGTTCGACTTCTGATTGGTGGTCGGCTGCTCGAAGTGAGTCCCGAGCATCGGTTCGTTCGCCATTCCGATTCTCGGTACGAGGTCGTTGCGACGTCGGAGCTCCGAGTGGGGGATCGCCTACCACTACACAAGCGATTCTATCCCACACCCTCCCCTGAGCCTCAGTTCGACTTCTCCGACAACATGGTCAAACTCACAGAAGCCGGAAAGCGCCTGCTTCATTCTGCTTATGAGGCTTCGGGGAAAACGTACGCGCAGCTTTCCAGCGCTGTCGGGGTGTCGCGCAATCACCTTCGCAACGTCATTCAGCCGCGCTCCATGCGGGATTCTCTACGTGCACAGGTAGTCGAGAAGCTCTCCCATGAGTTAGGTCTGAATGGAGCCTTGGCCAAACCCGAACACTCTTACGGGCTTCGGATTCGTCAGTCTGTCGCCTTCTACGAGCTCCTTGGATATATCGTTGCCGATGGTTGCTTCACAAGCGATCGGCTCTGCATCGTGGACAAGGATAAGAAGAACCTCGAGGTCTACGCGGAGAAGTTCAAGGAAGCCTTCGGTGATCTCCCCGAAATCCGCAGGGGGGCGCATCGGAACTACGAGCTGAACTATTGGTCGCTTCCGTTGGGACGATTTCTCGGGCGAGTGCTGGGTCCTGGTATAGTCCGGAGCAAGGACCGAACAGTCCCCAGTGTTGTATTTTCCCTGACGGCCGAGAAGCGTGCGGGGTTTTTGAGAGGATTTTTTGACGGAGAAGGGTGGGTAGGTGATCATCAGGTGTCGGCGGTGTCCGCTTCGTCCTACTTGCTCGTTGGAATGCAGCACCTGCTGAGCTCCCTGGGCGTGGATAGCCACATCTCCAAGGTTCGGACGTATCCGAAGACCTTCGGAAAGGGCCCCTATTTTGTCCTGACGGTCGCCAACGTTCGGGCTTTCGTCGAGACGGTTGGCTTCTGTTCGTCGGCTAAGAAGAGTCTCGTCGTGAACCCTCCGGTTCATGAGTTCACTCGGACCGAGACCCTCCCGAGAGAATCGGTGACCGTGGCCCTGAACCTGCTAAGGGATCGGACGGTCCTCCACGGAACTCCGTCCCATCAGACGGTGTACGACGTCCTTTCAGGACGGATTCGTCCGAACGTGTCGTCGTTGCGGAAGATCTCCGACGCGTTTGACTCTCCGGAGCTTCGGGATCTCCTCAGGCGAGAAGTCGTCCTCGGGGAGGTCATGTCAATCGAGACACTCGAGACCCCTCAAACCGTCTACGACTTTGTCTTGGAAGGTCAACCGTACTTCGTCGCGAACCAGGTGGTGACGCATAACTGCGACGAGGAATTTGAGGCCTTCCTTCTCGAGGTCCTGTCGGAGTTCCAGGTCACCATCCCCGAGATCGGCACTATCAAGGCCACCCAGCAGCCCTACGTCGTCCTGACATCGAACCGGGAGCGCGAGCTGTCCGACGCCCTGCGCCGACGCTGTCTGTACCTCTGGATCGACTACCCATCCTTCGACAAGGAGGTGCGGATCGTCCAGCGGAAGGTCCCGGCGGTCAACGAGCGGCTCGCCCGCCAGATCTCCAAGTTCATGGAGACGATCCGCCAGGTGCGGCTCTCCAAGGTCCCCGGAGTGGCGGAGACCCTGGACTGGGCTCAGGCCCTCACGACCCTCCACGCCGACCACCTGGACGAGGCCCTGGTCGCCGAGACTCTGGGCTGTGTGCTGAAGGACGCCGACGACATCAAGCGCTTCAAGCAGGAGCTGGCCACCGCAGGTCTCAAGCACTTCCTCCCGCTCGAAGGCTAGTGTCCCGCGATCTCCTGACCTCCACGCTCTCCTTCTGCCGTCTCCTGCGCCAGCACGGGATGCCCGTGACGGTCGTCGAGGCCACCGACGCCGTCAGGGCCCTCGAACATCTCGACCTCTCCGACCGGGACGAGGTGTACCTGGGGCTCCGGGCGGTGCTGATGGCCCGGATCGAGGAGCAGCCGGCCTTCGACCGCTGCTTCGAGGCGTTCTGGAAGCGGCAGAGCGAAACGCCGCCCATCATGGAAGGGCTCCTTTCCCCCACGCCGCCTTCTCCCCCCGAGGATCAGTCCCAGCCCGGCGCGCTCAAGGTGGCGGGGCAGAAGCGCGAGGGCGTCGCGCTGGAGGCCTGGGTCGGCGAAGACGAGGGCCCGGAGAGCGAGCCGCTGCGCGTGCCCGGGATGAGCGATCGAGAGTCCCTGATGGAGCAGGACTTCTCGAGTTTCCCCGCCGACCAGCTGGACGAGGTGGCCCGGCTCACCGTGGAGATCGCCCGGCGGCTGGCCGCCCACCGGAGCCGGCGGAGGCGGCCCACCAGGCGCCGCGGGATGATAGATCTCCGACGCACGGTCAGGGCCAACCTCATGCGGGGGGAGTTGATCGAGCTGCGCCAGAAGGAACGGAAGCGCCGGAAAGTCCGGCTGGTCCTGCTCTGCGACATCTCCGGCTCCATGGACCTCTACAGCCGCTTTCTCCTCCTCTTCCTCTACGCGCTCCAGAACGTCTTCGGCCGCGTCGAGACCTTCACGTTCTCGACGCGGCTCACCCGGATCTCGCCCTATCTCATGGGGCGCTCCTACCGCCAGGTGCTCAGGCGGCTGACGGATCTCAAGGACTGGTCGGGGGGAACGCGGATCGGCGAGTGCCTGGCCGACTTCAACCGGGAGTGGGGAGCGCGGCTTCTCGACCGCCACACGATCGTCCTCGTCATCTCCGACGGCTGGGACACGGGGGATCCCGAGCTGCTGGCCGGCGAGCTGCTCAAGATCAAGCGGCGGGCCGGTCGGCTCTTCTGGCTGAACCCGCTCCTCGGCAATCCCGCCTACCAGCCGCTGACGCGGGGGATGGCGGCGGCGCTCCCGCTGCTGGACCGCTTCGCCCCCGCCCACAACCTCGAGAGCCTTCGAAACCTCGCCACCCACCTCCGCGTCTGAGGACTGTTCCGGAGACGCTGCAGTGCCGGTGAAGCGCATCGAGTATGTCAGCCTCCGTCGATTGCTGCGCCGCGAGTTGATCGCCGATGAGGATCCCGGGACGGAGGACCTCATCCACCGCCTCAGACATATCAGGCGCGCGGGAGGGTTCTCCCGAGACGAGTTTCTGGCAATGTGTCGCTGGAAGAGTCCGCGGGCGATGGGGAAGTGTCGGCGGAATTCAGCCGCGACCATTCGTCGTATATCCCGGGCTGCTCTGGCCACTCGGAGTGAGCAGAAACGCATGAACTTACTGACGAGCCTGCGCGGAGTCAGTGTGCCGATGGCCTCGGCGATCCTGACATTGGTCGACCCCGAACGCTATGGGGTCCTTGACATTCGCGTCTGGCAACTCCTGTTTGCGATCGACTCCGTGAGCACGAACCCCCGCGGCGTGGGTTTCAGCTTCTCGAATTGGGTTCAGTACTTGCGGAAACTGCGGTATCACGCGCGGGAGATGGGCGTCTCTGCCAGGACCGTCGAGCGGACTCTTTTCGAGTATCACCGGAAAGTGCAGCAGGGGAGATTATACGATTGGCCGCGCCGTGGTATAGTTTGAGCGCTATGCACGAGCTTTTCGAGCAGTTGGAACGTCTGAAAAACGCAGAGGAAAAGGTGGCTCTGGCCACGCTGGTCAACACCCGCGGCACGACCCCGCGCAAGGAGGGGGCCAAGATGCTCGTGGGGGCCGGCGGCCGGATCCTGGGCTCGGTGACCATCGGCGGTTGCGTGGACGCCCAGGTGATCGAGGAGGCCGAAGGTGTCCTCGGCGACAACGCCCCCAAGCTCCTGGAGCTGAACCTGGGAGATGAAGAGGCGTGGGAGATCGGTCTCACCTGCGGCGGCACCATCGAGGTGTTCGTCGAGCCCGTGAGGCTGGCCCGGGCCGACGCCCCGCCCCTGACGTACTACGAGACCCTCCGCGCTCACGCCGAGCAGGGCGGCTGGGGCGCGCTGATCACGCGGCTGGACCCTCCTCACAACGGAGCGAAGCTCCTGCTGCTCGACACCGGAAAGGCCGAAGGGAGCCTGGGCGATCAGTTCCTGGACCGCCGATTCGCCGCGGAGGCCCGCGAGTGCCTGAGCCGCGGCGTGTCCAAGACGCTCTTCCTGGAGGGGATCCGCTGCTTCGTCGAGACGTTCGGCCCGCCGTCCACGCTCCTGGTGGTCGGCGCCGGCCACGTGGCGATGCCGCTGGTGTCGCTCGCGAAGATCGTCGGCTTCAAGACGATCGTGGTGGACGGTCGCCCGCGCTTCGCCAGCCGCGAGCGCTTCCCCGACGTTGACCGCCTCGAGGTCGGGATTCCCTCTGAGATCGTCAAGTCCATCGCGCTCACCCCCGTGACGGCCCTGGTGCTGGTGGCACATGATTACAAGTACGACCTGCCCGTGCTCCGGCATGCGCTGGCGAGCAAGGCCGGCTACATCGGGATGCTCGGCAGCACCCGCCGCGGCAACGCCATTGTCAACCTCCTGAGGGAAGAGGGCGTGCCCGAGGATCTCCTGACCCGGATCCGCGTTCCTATCGGCCTCGACCTCGGCGCCCAGACGGCTCCTGAGATCGCCCTCGCCATCCTCGCAGAGATCCTGGCCGAGCGGACCGGCGCCACCGGGATGCCGATCAGCCGGAAGGTCAGAGAGGGGAAGCGGTGAAGGTCCACGCGATTCTGAGGTCGGAAGCGACGGTGGGGGCCTTGACGGGACGGGTGCTCTGCCACGACGTGCGCGATCGGGCCGACACCGTCGTCGGACGGAAGGGGGAACGGCTGGACCGGGCGGGGGCCGAGCGAGTGCTCGGTGGGGACTGGGATGAGCTCCACCTCCTGGAGCTGGAGCTGGGTGACCTTCACGAGGAGGAAGCGGGGGCGCGGCTGTCGCAGGCCGTCGTCGGTGACGGCGTCCAGGTCAAGGGCTTTAGCGGCGGCCAGTGGTCGCTGACCGCGACCCGGCGCGGGCTCCTCAGGGTCAACACGGAGCCGCTCTGTCAGGTGAATGCGTGCGAGGGGATTTCTGTCTTCACCCTCTTCCACGGTCAGCCGGTGGAGGCGGGGGAGGTTGTGGCGAAGGCTAAGATTACCCCGCTCGCGATCGCTTCGGCGACCATGATGGAGGTCGAGCGCCTGGCGCGCGGGGCCGGTGTGTTAGCCGTCACCCCGTTCAAGTCGCTGACGCTCGGCGCCCTGGCTCGCGAGAGCCTGGACGACAAGCAGCGCCAACGGTTCGAAACGGCTCTCAGGGAGAAGATCGACTGGTTCGGCTCCCGGCTCCTGCCGATCCGCTACGCGGGCCGAAGCGCGCAGTCCGTAGCCAAGGAGCTGGAGGGACTGAGGGATGAAGGCGCCGACCTCCTCATCGTAGCGGGGGCGAGCGCTCTGGATCCGCTGGATCCGGTCTTCAGCGCCCTGGAGCTCGTGGGGGGGCGGATGGAACGGCACGGCGCGCCCGCGCACCCGGGCAGCTTGCTTTGGATCTCGCGCTGGGGCCAGCGTCAGGTCGTCGGCATGCCCACCTGCGGGATGTTCTCCCAGGCGACGACGTTCGACCTCGTCCTGCCGCGGATCCTCGCGGGCGAGGCGATGGGGAACGCCGAGATCGCCGCGCTCGGTCACGGCGGCCTGCTCTCGCGCGAGATGGCCTTCAGGTTCCCCCGGTATCGCCCCAGTGCCCCCCGCGGCGAGCTCGAGTAGACTCGCGTGCTGTACAGCTCGGTGATCAGCGAGCGTTTCCGTCACCCGCGCTTCTTCGGCGACCTGGACGGTGCCGACGCAGTCTTCGAAGACGTGAACCCGCTCTGCGGAGACCGAGTGCGGATTCAGCTCAAGCTGGCCAACGGGGGCATCGCCGACGCCCGCTTCAAGGGAGACTCCTGCGCCATCTGCATGGCCTCGGCGGACCTTCTCGCGGAGATGGCGCGGGGGCGGGCGGTGGACGAAGCGCTGGCACTGGGGCCCGACGATCTGCTCACCCGGCTGGGCGCAACAATCCGGCCGTCGCGCATTACCTGCGTGACCCTGCCCCTTCAGGTCCTGAAGGGCGCCCTGGCCGCGGTGGGAGCCGCGCGATGACGCCGGCCGACCGCTGCCGGGGTGACTTCCCGATCCTCGAGCGGAAGATCAACGGGAAACCCCTCGTGTACCTGGATTCCGCGGCGTCGAGCCAGAAGCCGCGCCAGGTGATCGACGCCGTCCGCCGCTATTACGAAACCACTCACGCCAACGTCCACCGCTCGATCCACACGCTGGGGGAGGAAGCCACGGCCCTCCTGGAAGCGTCGCGGGACAAGGTGCGCGAGTTCATCGGCGCCGCTGAGCGGGAAGAAGTCATCTTCACCCGCGGAACGACCGAGGCGATCAACCTGGTGGCTCAGGCGATCGGGCGGACCATCAAGCCGGGCGACGAGGTTGTCGTCACCGAGATGGAGCATCACTCCAACCTGATCCCCTGGCAGATGCTCTGCCGGGACCGCGAGGCAGTCCTGAAGGCGGTGCCCGTGATCGGCGACGGGGTCCTGGATCTCGAAGCGTTCTCGCGCCTGCTCTCCTCGCGGACGCGGGTCGTCGCGGTGGCCCACGTCTCCAATGTCCTGGTACCATCAACCCTGTCGGCGAGATCGTCAAGCGCTCCCGCGCCGCCGGCGCCCTCGTGCTGGTGGATGGTGCCCAGGCCGTCCCTCACATGCCTGTGAACGTCCAGCGTTTGGGCGCGGACTTCTACGCCTTCTCGGGACACAAGATGCTCGGGCCCACGGGAGTCGGGGTGCTCTACGGGCGTCGCGCCGTCCTCGAGAGGCTGGAGCCCGCCTGGGGCGGCGGCGAGATGATCAAGGAGGTGTGGATCGACCACGCCCAGTGGAACGATCTGCCCTGGCGCTTCGAGCCGGGGACCCCGCCCATCGCGCCGATCGTCGGCCTCGGGGCGGCGGTGGAATACCTGTCCGAGGTCGGCATGGAGGCCGTCGGCGCCCACGAGCAGGCGCTCTGCCGGCTCACGCTGGAGCTCCTCGCGAAGAACGATGACGTCATTATCTACGGGCCGCGGAACCCCGAGATCAAGGGGGCCGTGGTCGCGTTCAACGTCCGCGGCCTGCACCCCCACGACGTCGCCCACCTGCTGGATCAGGAAGGGATTGCCGTCCGTGCCGGTCATCACTGCGCGATGCCTCTCATGCGGAGGCTCGGCGTGGTGGGCACCGTCCGCGCCAGCTTTTCGGTCCACACGATCCCCGGAGAAATCGAATTTCTCACCAAGGCGCTATCCAACCTGAACCTCATGCTCTGACCTTGGCGGTGAACGACCTCAGGCCGCCTGACGCCTTCCGCTCGCCGCGCTTCGGCCAGCCGCCGACCTTCATGCGGCTGCCTCACGTGCGGGAGCCCGGGCGGCTCGACGTGGCGCTCGTGGGGATTCCGTACGATGGCGGCACCTCCTACCGGCCGGGGGCGCGCTTCGGGCCGCGCGCCGTCCGCGACCAGTCGGCCCTGATCCGTCCCTGGAACCCCGTCCTCGGGGTCTCCCCCTTCGAGAAGCTCCGGGTGGCCGACTACGGCGACGTGGACGTGGCGCCGATCTCCATCGAGCGGACCTTCGAGGCGGTCGAGCGCGAGATGGGCCGTTTGGTGGAGCACGGCGTGATCCCCGTCTCGGTGGGAGGCGACCACTCCGTCACGCTCCCCATCCTCCGCGCCCTCGCCCGGCGGCACGGACCGCTGGGGCTGGTCCACTTCGACGCCCATCCGGACACCTGGGACGAGTACTTCGGCTCCAAGTACTTCCACGGAACCCCGTTCCGCCGGGCGGTGGAAGAGCGGCTGATCGACCCGCGGCGGACGATCCAGATCGGCATCCGCGGGCCTCTCTACGGCCCCGACGATTTTGCCTTTCACGCGCAGCACGGGCTCGAGGTGATCCGGATCGAAGAGGTCAAGGAGCGGGGCATCGCGTGGGTGGCCGGACAGATGGGGCGACTCGCAGGCGCGCTGGTTTACTGTTCCTTCGACATCGACGCCGTCGATCCGGCCTACGCCCCGGGCACGGGAACGCCCGAGGTCGGCGGGCTCACCGCTTACGAGGCCGTGAGCCTCGTGCGCGCGCTTCGGGGACTGACGCTCATCGGCGCCGACGTCATGGAGGTCTCCCCCCTCTACGACGGCCCGGGGCAGGTGACGGCCCTCCTCGCCGCCAATCTCCTGTTCGAGTTTCTGAGCCTCCTCGCCCTCC
>LDXP01000094.1 GCA_001443385.1 Candidatus Rokubacteria bacterium CSP1-6 | reverse complement strand
CCCGTTCACCTCCTGCCCCAGCTCTTCGATCTGGGGCAGGAAGCCGAAGGGGTCCCACTCCGCCGGGCCGCTCCCGGGGCCGCGCCGGCGTCACCCGCGGGCGCGCGGCGTGTCCCCGCCGTGCCCCCCGGTGGCCGGGCCTGTCCCTCTGAGCCTGCTAATCCGAGGCACGACCCCCCAGGACGGACTCGGGTATCAAGCGACCGAGCGCGGCGAGCTCTTCGACGAGCGCGCGCCGCCGAGCCCGGAGGCGATGGTGCAGGTTGCGGTCCACCAGGAACCGGAGAAACGCGCGGGTCTCCCGGGCGAAGCGCCCGAGCCGCTCGCGCCAGGTGAGGGCGAAGAAGGCCGCCGGCGCCAGCGAGAGGGCGAACACTGCGAGGAGCCATCCGCCCCCGAGCCACCAGGCGACCCACCCCTCGCCGAGCCAGCAGAGGGGGAAGAGCACGACTCCCGCGGTGACTTTGTAGGTCGCCTCGTCGTCGAGATCGGGCTTGAGCCGGCGCACCACCGCGGCGGTCAACTGGTACGGGATCAGGTGGTTGGCGATCCCCGCCAGAGCCAGGGGCAGGCCCAGCAGGAGCGACAGGCCTTCCCGGACCGCGTAGCGCCAGACCGCGCGGCGGGTGTAGGTGCGGGAGAGCTGCCGGCCTGTGAAGCCGGCCAGGTCCAGATCCTTCATGTACCGCTCGACCTCGTTTCGGAAGCGCTCGATCCGCGCGCGCTCCCGGGGAGCCAGATAGCGGTAGCCCCGCATGACCCGCTGCATCCACGCTGCCCGTGCTGCCGCGCCGGCGTCCGACGCCGCGGACTCCTCCCGCCAGATTTCCTCGACGGCCTGGAGGAGGCGGAGTGTCTGCTGGTCTTCGGCCTCGACCATCACGTGCCTGAGCGCTTCGGCCAGGCGCTCGGTGAGCCGGCGCACGGCCGCCTCCGGCGCCGTCGGGTAGAGCGCGACGCAGTCGCTGGTGGCCACGGGCTTCCCCACCAGGATCAGCGCCCAGCCGGTGCGGAAGGCGCCGGGTTCATGGTACACGAGGCCGATCGGGAGCAGCGTCAGCGCGAGGCCCCCGCCGGCGATCCGCTCGGCCCCCAGCAGCATCCGGGCCGCGCCGGTGCGGAGCGGCATCAGGGTGGGCTTGGGCTGGCTCAGTCCCTCCGGGAACAGGAGGATCGCCCCCCCGCGCCCGAGGGCCTCGATGACCGACCGGAACATCGCCTCGTTCTTGGCCATGTCGCTGCCCGGGTCTTGCTGGCGCTGGACCGGCAGCGCCCCCGCCAGGCGGAGGAGCGGCCCGAAGAGCGGGTTCCTGAAGAGCGGGGCCTTGGCGAGCGTCACCAGCCGGCGGGACGTGGCGGCGAGGATGAGCATGGGATCGATCAGCGCGTTCTGGTGGTTGGCGGTCAGGATGAGGGGTCCGCTGGCGGGGATCCGATCGAGCCCAACCGCTTCCACGCGGCGGTAGAAGAGGCTCACGAGCAGCCGGGCGAGAGCGCGGACGAGCCGGTAGCCCACGGGAGGGCCGTCTCAGGTCAGCCGCGCGAGCTGGCGATCGTGGAGCCGGCTCAGGCCGAGCTGCGACGTGAGGGCTCCGGCAAGCGCCAGGAACATGTCCCACTGCGTGTCCCAGGGGTCGCCCTGGGTTCCGAGAAACGCGGCGGCCGCCTCCCCCGTGAGGAGGGCCGTCCACCATTCGATGATCTCGTAGAACCCACTGAATGCGAGGCAGACGCAGGTGACCAGGAAGACGAGCCAGCCCCCCCGCACGAGCGGCGACGTGCGCAGCAAGACCTCACGGGCGAGGATCGCCGGGATGAACCCCTGGGCGAAGTGACCGATGCGGTCGAAGTTGTTTCGCGCGAACCCGAAGACGTCCCGGAGCCAGAAGCCCAGCGGGACCTCGGCGTAGGTGTAGTGGCCCCCGGCCAGGAGAATCGTCGCGTGGATGAAGAGGAGCCGGTAGAGGAGCGGGGTGAGGGGGAACCGCCGATAGGTCCCGACGAGCACGGGGATGGCCAACAGGACGGGCGCGACCTCGAGCACCCAGGTGAAGCGGTCGCGGGGATAAACGCCCGAGAGCGCGAGGAGCCCGACGCCCGCGGCGAGCAGGATAACCGGTTCGCGGTCGCTGACCTCCTTCATCCGAGGCTACGGTAACACTCCCCGGCCCCTTTTTCCAACGGGCCGGGGTAAGATAGACGGAGGGTGCCGGCATGAATCGAAAGGCGGCGGTGGCCTGGACGCTCTATGATTTCGCCAACTCTGCGTTCGTCGCGGTGATCCCAGCCACCGTCTATTCCAAGTACTACGCGCTCTCGGTGGTCGGCAACGAGCGCGGGGAGGGGGATTTCTGGTGGGCGTTGGCGGTGACGACCTCGATGGCCATCGTCGCCCTCTCCTCTCCGCCGCTCGGGGCGATCGCGGATCACGCCGGGGTCCGCAAGCGGTTTCTCTTCCTCCTCACCTACGTGAGCGTCGCCGCGACGGCGCTCATGGCGACGGTGGGCAAGGGCGATGTCGTCTGGGGGTGGTTCCTCGCCGTCGTCGGGACGGTGGGGTTCGAGGCCGCCATCGTCTATTACAACGCCTACCTCCCCGAGCTGGCGCCGCGGGAGCGCCAGGGACGGCTCTCGGCCTACGGCTTCGCGGTGGGGTACCTCGGGTCGGCGGTCGCCCTCGGCGCGGCCCTCCCCTTTGCCCTGGCAGCCAATTACGGCGGAGCCTTCCTCAGCGCGGCGGCGCTCTTCGGAGTCTGCGCGATCCCGGCCTTCCTCTTTCTCCCTGGCGACCGGCCCGGCACGCTGAGCCTCGCCGGCGCGGTGCGGGTCGGCTTCACCCAGACCCGGGCGACCCTCCGCCGGATCCTCCGGATGCCGGACCTCCGGCGGTTCCTCCTTGCGTACCTCTTCTTCGAGGACGGCATCAACACCGTGATCTTCTTCTCATCCATCTTCGCCGGTCACACGCTCGGGTTCACCACCCCGGAGGTCATCCAGCTCTACTTCGTCGTCCAGCTCTCGGCCCTGCTGGGCGCCTGGGTGTGGGGGCGCCCGACGGACTTCAAGGGGCCGAAGTTCGTGGTGATGGTCACGCTCGTCCAGTGGTGTCTCGTGGTGGTCGCCGCCTACTTCGTCGAGACGAAGGCCCAGTTCTTCGTCGTGGCCATCCTGGCCGGCACGGGGCTCGGCGCGGTCCAGGCGGCGAGCCGGACGTTCATGGTGACCCTGATCCCGAAGGGGCAGGAGGCGGAGCTCTTCGGCTTCTACGCCCTGGTCGGAAAGACCTCCGCCATCTTCGGGCCGATGGTCTTCGGCCTCGCCTCCTGGCTCACCGGGGGCAACCAGCGGATCGCGATTGTGGTGATCGGCCTCTTCTTCGTGGTAGGGCTCCTCCTGATCTCGGGCGTCAAAGCGGGCGGCCCCACCGCGTGGCAGCGCGCTGAGCGCTGAGAGCGGTCTTGGGATGCGGCGCCGCGGGCTAGTCGTCCTTCTCTCCTCCGTCCTCCTCCTCGTCCTCCTCGTGGGCGGGGGCCTCCTCTACGTCCGGACGCGCACCGCGCGCGAGCAGATCCGTGCCTACGTCGAGCGATCCCTCGCGCGCGAGCTCGGCCTTCCCGTCCACCTGGGAGGCGTGTCGCTGTCGCTCCGGCTCGGGACCGTCCAGCTCAAGCAGCTCACGATCAGCGACGGGACGAGCGGCGCGCCGCTGCTCGGCGTGGACCGGATCCGGGTCTCCCTGGCTCTCCTCTCGCTCCTCGGAGGCGAGCTGCGTGTCAGGTCCGTCGCCATCCACGACCCCCAGCTGTCGGTGGAGGACAGCCCGGAGCTCAGGACGGTGCTCGCGCGCGTCGCGGCCCGTGTGAGGGAGCTCTCGCGGGAGCGGGAGGCTGAGGGCTTTCCGATCCGACTGGAAGGGGGCCGTGTCCGGTACCGGAATCCCGCGGCGGGGGTCGCCTTGGAAGCCTCGGGCTTCAACGGCAGCCTCTCCTGGGCGAGCCCCGAGCGGGCGACGGTCCTGGTGAGCGTGGAGGCGATCCAGGTGAGCCTCGGCGGCCGGGGTGTGGGCGGGATACGCCTGGAAGGGCGCGCGCGCGTGGGTCGCGACGTCGTCGAGGTGGAGCAGCTCCGGCTCGACCACGGACGCTCGACGCTGACGCTCACGGGAGTGGTCCTGGCGCCAGCGGGACCGCCGCGGGTGGAGCTAGCCGCCACGGGAGAGCTGGTCCTCGAGGAACTGGTCCCGGCGGTCACGGCGCAGACGGGATGGAGCGGCCGGCTTTCGGTCGGAGGGAAGCTCTTCGGCGAGGGGCTCCCCCGGACCTTCGAGGGGCGCCTCGGGCTGGCTGACGGGGATGTCGCGGGGGTCCCGGTGCGGCTGGCGATGGCGTCGGTGCTGCTCCGCCCGGACCGGCTGGAGCTGGTTTCCTTATCGGCCCAGGCCGGCGGGGGCGCGCTCTCCGGCTCGGGGGTCTTCCAGCCGGGAGAGAAGCGCTGGCGCACCAGCGCTCAGCTCAGCGGCATCAATCTCGGAGACCTGCTCCAGGCCGTGGGGCATCCGTCTGGAATGGCGGGGCGGATCACCGGGACCGCTGAGGGGAGCGGCAGCGGAATGGACGCCAGGGAGCTCGCGCTGCGCCTGAATCTTGCGGGCCGCGAGCTTCGCCTGGCGGACGGGGAGCGCAAGGCCGAGGGAACGCTGCTCGCCAGCGCCCGCGGGGGGGTGCTCAGGGTGGAGCGCCTGGCCCTGACCAGAGGGCGGAGCAGCGTTTCCCTCAGCGGCACGGTGGATCTCAGGACGGAGGCGCTCGCGCTGGGCCTCACCGCCACGGTCGCCGACCTCGCGGCGGACTTCTGGCCCGTGGAGGTGAAGGGGCTCGGCGGCCGGCTCAGCGTGACGGGACGCCTCGGCCAGACTCTCCGGCGGCCGAGCTTGACGGGGCAGGTGAGCCTCAGAAACGTGAGCTTCAGGGGCTGGCGCGCCGATTCAGTGGAGGGGCCGCTGGAGGCCAACCCCGCGCGCGTGGCGTCCCGCGGTCTTCGCCTCACCGCCGCCCGGACCACGGCCACGCTGTCGGGCGAGGCGCGATTGGCCGAATCCAATCGCAAGTGGGCAACCTGGCGGGACGACCTGCACCTGGCTCTGAGGGCGGACCTGAGGGGGAGGATCGAGGATGTGGCCGCCTGGTCGCCGCAGGAGTGGCCGGTCGCCGGCCCCATCGTCTTTCAGGCCCGGCTCAGCGGGACGCCGTCCGCTTTCGAGGGCGGCGGTCAGGTCGAGATGCGGGAGTTCCGGATTGGAGGAGAGCGATTCGAAGCGCTCCGGGCCGCGCTCGCCTTCAAGGGGTCGGAGCTCACCGTTCCGCGGCTCACGGCGCGCCGGGGTGGCGTCCCCATCCAGGCCGAAGGGGCCATCGACACGGAGGGGCGGTACCGCTTCTCCGTCCTCCCGGTGAAGCTCGACGTCGCCATGATCCCGCCGCTGGCCGCTGCCGGGGCCAGGGGGGCGGCGGTCCTTCGGGTCAAGGGCGCGGGGAAGTGGCCGGAGCCGAGCCTCGAGGGCGACGTCACGCTGACCGATACCGTGTTCCGGGAGATCGAGGTTGGGAACGGCAGCCTCGGGTTCGCCCTTGACGGAAGACAGTGGCGCTGGGAGCTGAGCCTGGCCCTGGGTCTCAGAGCGCGCGGCGTGGCCCCGCTGGCCGGGAGCGGCCCGCTTCAGGCCGAGGTCACCGCGGCGAGCCTGGATCTGACGCCGCTCCTCCCGGGGCTGAGGGCCGAGCTGCCCTTCCCGCTCACGGCGCGCGCCGACGGTCGCGCCGCGCTCCGCGGAACGCTGCCGGGGCTGCGCGACCTGGGGAGCCAGATCGAGCTGACGGCCGCCGGCCAGGCGGGCGAGGTGCCCTGGCGGACGCGGGACCCGGCCCGGCTCACGCTGGAGGCAGGGGCGCTCCGCTTCGAGTCGCTGGATCTGGTCGGCCCCGGGCTCGCGGTGGCGATCCGCGGGAGCGTGCGGCCGGGCGAGCGGACCGACCTCGATCTCTCCGGCCACGCCCCCGTCGCGATCGTCAAATCGTGGGTGCCGCCCCTGGCGGATCTCCGGGGCGCTCCCGACGTCCGCCTCTCCCTCGTCGGTCCGGTGGGGGACCTGAAAGTCGTCGGCCGCGCCGAATTGAGCCGCGTGGACGTCAAGCTCAAGCCCGTTCCGATCTGGCTCTCCATCGCCAGCGGCGAGGTGCGGTTCGACAACGACAGCCTCCAGTACAAGGTCCGCGAGGGCGCGGCCGCGGGGGGCCGGATCGAGGGGCAGGGGACCGGGCACCGCGACGGCCAGCGGTGGCGGCACACGGTGGACTTCAGGCTGGACAAAGCGCAGATGGAGCCGATCTACGAGCAGATCCAGTCGGATCGGCGCTGGGCCTCCGGCGACCTCTTTGCCCGGGGCTCGCTCGCCTTCGAGACCGCTCCCGACCGATCGGCGCTGACGACGCTCGGGGGACGGGTCTCGCTGGCGCTCGACGGCGGCAGTCTCTCCAGCTATCCCGCGCTCGTGAGGATTTTCGGCCTCCTGGGTACTGTCGCGCAGCCCTACCGCTTGCCCGACCTCACGCGGGAGCGGATGCCCTACCGCCGGATCAGCGCCGACTTCGACGTCAGGGACGGCGTCATGGAGACGAAGAACCTCCTCCTGGACAGCGAGATGGTGCGGGTGAGCGGCGTGGGCAAAGTCATGCTCGCCGATCAGACCGTGGACCTCGACCTCGCGGCGCGGCCGCTCCAGGTGCTGGAGCAGGGAATTCGGCGGATCCCGCTCCTGGGCCGGCTCCTGCCCCAGGAGCAGAGCCTGGTCATCGCGTACTTCGACATGCAGGGACGCTGGGCCGATCCCGCAATCTCTGTGGCCCCGGTCAAATCGCTCAGCGAGACCGTGGTGGACATTCTCCTCTTCCTCCTCAAGGCGCCGGGGCGCGTCATCAGCCCGAACCCGTGATGCTCACCCAGCTCGCCCGGCCCGTCGCCAGACGGCTGGTCGCCCTCATCCCCGTCCTCTTCGGCATCAGCCTCCTGGTCTTCGTCCTGAACGCCGTGGCCCTCGGCGATCCGGCGCGCGCCATGCTGGGCCAGCGCGGCGACCCCGAGCTGATTGCCCAGATCCGGAAGGAGTACGCCCTCGACCGTCCGCTCTGGGTCCAGTACGCGACCTGGATGGGCCACCTTCTCCAGGGTAATCTCGGCCGCTCCTATCACCAGCAGCGCCCCGTGAGCGACGTGATCGCCGAGCGGTTTCCCGCGACCTTCAGGCTGGCGGTGGCCGCTACCGCGATTGCCGTGGCCGCAGGGCTCGGGATGGGAATCGCCGCCGCGCTCCGGCCAGGCAGCGCGGTGGATCACCTCCTGATGGGGGCCGCCGTCATCGGCATCTCGACGCCGGTGTTCTGGCTCGGCCTCATGCTCTCGCTCCTCTTCGCGGTGTGGCTCGGCTGGCTCCCCGTGTCCGGGTACGGAGACGGGGCCCTCGCGAACCTCGTCCTGCCCGCGCTGACCCTGGGAGCGCTCCACACCGGCACGATCGCGCGGATGACCCGCTCGAGCCTCCTGGAGGTCGTCCGCCAGGACTACGTCCAGGCCGCCCGGGCCAAGGGGCTCGGCGAAGTCGCGGTCATCGGCAAGCACGCGCTCAAGAACGCCCTCATTCCCGTCGTGACGGTGATCGGGATCGGCCTCGCCGACCTGCTGGTGGGGGCCCCCCTCACCGAGACCGTATTCGCCTGGCCCGGGCTCGGCCGGATGCTTGTGGCCGCCGTGGGGCAGCGCGATCTCCCCGTGGTCATGGGAGCCGTCCTGGTGTTTGCGGTGATCTACGTCCTCGGCAGCCTCCTCGTGGACCTCGCCTACCTCGTCATCGATCCGAGGATCCGCCGTGACTGAGCGCGGACCGTTCCGGCACCACGGCGTCCAGGTCGGCGGCGCCCTCGTGGCTCTCTTCGTGGGGGCGGCGCTCCTGGCGCCGTGGCTCGCGCCTGTCGATCCTCACGAGGTCCCCACGGGGCTTGCGGCCGCGTCGCTCCGCCCGCCCGGCCCCCCCAACGCGCTCGGCACCGACGCGCTGGGCCGGGACCTCCTCTCCCGCGTGCTCTACGGGGGGCGGGTCTCGCTCCTGGTGGGGGTCGGCGTGGAGCTCGTGGCGGCCCTGATCGGGGCGCTCGTGGGGCTCGTGGCGGGCTACTACGGCGGCTGGCTCGACGGGCTCTTGATGCGCGTGACCGACACGGTGATGGCCTTCCCCTCGCTCATCCTCGCCATCGGCCTCATCGCGGTCTTCGAGAGGCCGGGGCTCGATAAGGTCTTCCTGGTCCTCGTCCTCCTCGGCTGGACGACGATCGCCCGGGTGGTGAGGGGCGAGGTCCTCTCGCTCAAGACGCGGGACTACGTCCAGGCCGCCCGGGCTCTCGGCGTCCCGGACACCATCATTGTGTTTCGTCACCTGCTTCCGAACTGCCTGGCTCCGCTCCTCGTGGCCGCCACCATCGGCGTCGGCGGCAACATGGTGGCCGAGGCGGGGCTGTCGTTCCTGGGGCTCGGCACCCAGGCGCCGACGATCTCCTGGGGGGCGATGCTGGCCGAGGGACAGACCTTCCTGGCCTCTGCCCCGTGGGTCGCCGTCTTCCCGGGGCTCGCCCTCATGCTCGCCGTCCTCGGCATCAACCTCCTCGGGGATGGCCTGCGAGATATGCTGGACCCTCGGCTGAAGCGTTGAGCGACAACTCCTGTCCTCTTGACGGAAAGTAGGAATTCCTTGTATCCTTACATCGGGAGGTTTGGGCCATGCTCGCGAAGAAGACATCCAAGAACCAGATCACGCTGCCAAAGGCTATCGTGCAGCACCTCCCCGACGCCGAATACTTCGACGTCTCCCTGAGAGATGGGGAGGTGGTCTTGAGGCCGGTGGTGATCAGCGCCCCGGGGGAGCGGCTGAAGGCGGTGCGCGAAAAGATCCGAGGCCTGGGTCTGACCGAGAAGGACGTCGAGCGGGCGATCCGCTGGGCGCGCAGCCGGCGGAGGTGATCCGGGTCGTCCTCGACACCAACACGCTGATCTCGGCCCTGCTCTTTTCGGGGACCGCCTCGCGTCTGGTCCCCCTTT
>LDXP01000093.1 GCA_001443385.1 Candidatus Rokubacteria bacterium CSP1-6 | reverse complement strand
CGCTCTGCTGGTTGATTGCGGGGCGTCGTCGCTCGTCGCGATGAAGCGGGCCGGCGTAGACCCTGGAGAGATCGGCTGGGTGCTCCTGACCCACCTGCACGGTGACCACTTCGGCGGGCTGCCGTTCCTGATCCTGGACGGGCAGTTCAGCCGGAGGACGCGTCCTCTGGTCGTCGCAGGTCCGCCCGGGACGCGCGCACGGGTGGAAGGGGCGATGGAGGTTCTTTTTCCTGGCTCCTCGCGCGTCGAGCGGCGCTTCGCGGTCGAGTTCGTCGAGCTCGTCGAGCGAGCGGCGAGTCGCATCGGGCCCGCCACGGTCACTCCGTTCGCGGCCGCACACGCCAGCGGGGCGCCGTCTTACGCCCTTCGCGTCGAGTATGGCGGAAAGGTCATCGTCTACTCCGGCGACACCGAATGGACCGAGAGCCTGGTGGAGGCGACGCGAGGGGCCGACCTTTTCATCTGCGAGGCATACTTCTTCGAGAGGAAGATCAAGTTCCACCTCGACTACGCGACGCTCCGGGATCAGCGGAAGCGGCTCGAATGTTCGCGGATCATCCTCACCCACATGAGCCAGGACATGCTGGGCCGTCTGGCGGAGTCTGAGCTAGAATCGGCGAGCGATGGCCAGGTCATCGTGCTCTAGTTAGGGGACGGGAGGACATATGAACAAGGCATCAGAACAGAACTTTGAAAGGCTGGCGGCCTATGTTGAGGGTAACTTTCCACCGCCCTTCGCAGATAAGTTTGGTTACGAATTGACCACGGTAGAACCTGGTAAAGTAGTGATCGAAACTGACGTGGATGAAAGCCATGCTCATCAATGGGGGACTGCATTTGGGGGCGTTATCGCTGCGCTGGCTGATGCAACCTTAGGGTTCGTTTCCCTTACCACGATGGAAAAAGGCCAAACCGGTGGCTTCCTGGAGATGAAAATTAACTACCTCAAAGCTATTACCAAGACCCGACTGAAAGCGATTGGTACGATGAAGAAACGTGGGAGAACAGTAGCACTAACCGAGTGTGATGTCCTTGACAGCGATGGTGGATTGGTTGCCTATGCAGTTGCAACAATAGTAATTCGGAATTAGCCTCCTGACCTGCCGAAGGAGGGGACGATGAGGCCTGAGCAGATCAAAGCGCTCGAATATTTCAAGCAGAAGGGGACGCTCCTCCCCGCGCGGCAGATCCACGAGCGGGTTCGGGCGGCGTTCGGGACGACTGAGGAGTTTCTGGCCGGCGTCTCGGAGTCGGGAGCACGGCAGCGACCGGCGCCCGGGGAGTGGTGCGTCCAGGAAGTGGTGGACCACCTCGTGGAGTCCCACCGCCCGAGCGTCGAGGAGCTCCGCTGTCTCCTCCGCGGCGAGCGGCCCAAGGACGGGCCCGTGCCGGCCAGCCTTCAGTCGAGGTCGCCGCTCGACCGTCCCTGGTCAGAGCTGGTCGGCGAGCTGAAGCGGCTCCACGGCGAGGCCCTCGGCCTCCTCGCGGGGGCTCCGGAGGGGTTTCCGTCGGGAGCCAAAGCCCCCATCGTGATGGTCCTCAACGTGAAGAACCCCGACGGGAGCGAGAGCCCGCTCCACTGGATCGAGGACCTCGACTGGAAGGCGTACTCGGCGGTGATCTTCCGCCTTCACGAGATCGACCACCTGAACCAGGCCAAGCGCGCCCTCACGGCGGCGCGGCGCGAAGCCTGAGCCCCCTCACCTTTGTCCTCTCCCCCTGAGGGGGAGAGGGGAGGGTGAGGGGGTCGTCAGCGCGCGAACTCTTCTTTCGCTTTCTTCAGTTCCTCCGGGGAAGCGACGAGGTCCAGCGCCGTCATCGCCAGCGCCTTGGCCGCCGCCACCAGGCCAGTGCGGGCCATCGGCGACTTCGCCCACTCGGCGAACTCACGCGAGTGCCCGGGGACGCCGTCGGGCGAGATCCTGATGTAGGGGTGGATGGTCGGGATCACCTGGCTCACGTTGCCGCAGTCGGTGGAGCCGTAGCCCGCCTCCGGGTCCTCGGGGTCTACGGGAAAGTCGATCCGCTCCAGGTTCTTCTCGAAGAGGGCGGCCATGGCGACGTTGGGCTTGAGCGGGTCGTGGACGATCGGGTCCGTGGTGATCGTCACCGTGCAGCCGGTTGCCGTGGCCGCACCCTGGGCGCATCCCTCGAAGCGGCGAAACAGCTCTTGGAGGTACGCCTTGCTCTCCGACCGCAGGTAAAACTCGGCTGCCGTGTGCTCGGGGATGATGTTGGGCTGGTCGCCGCCGTGGCTGATGATGCCGTGCACGCGGGCCTCCGGGCGGAGCTGCTGGCGCATGGCGTCCAGCCCGACGAAGAGCTGGATCACCGCGTTCAGCGCGTTGGCGCCGCGCCACGGCCAGGAGGAGGCGTGCGCGGCCTTGCCGTGGAACTCGGCATTGACCTTGATGATCCCCAGGCTGGGCCGCCAGATCCGGGTGCCGCAGCGCGGGTGGATCATGAGGGCCGCCTCCACGCCCTTGAACGCCCCCGCATTCATGAGACGCACCTTGCCCGCCCCGCCCTCCTCGGCCGGCGTGCCGATCACGTGGATGGCCCCGGCGAACGGCAGGGTCCCGAAGGCCACGGCCAGCGCGGCGCCGGCTCCGGCGCCGGAGGTGGCGATGACGTTGTGGCCGCAGGCGTGCCCGATCTTCGGCAGGGCGTCGTACTCGGCCATGATGGCGATCGTCGGGCCAGGCGCGCTGCCCGGGACCGTGGCGCGAAACGCCGTCGGCAGCCCTCCGATGCCCCGCTCCACCTTGAGGCCCTTCTGCTCCAGGAACTCGGTGAGCCAGGCGGCCGCCTTTTCCTCTTTGAAGCAGAGCTCGGGATTCGCGTGGATCTTGTGGGAAATCGCCTCGAGCTCTCCGGCCAGCGCGTCCACGGCGCCGCAGATCTTCGTCTTCAGCTCGTCCAGCGTTGCCATGTCCTCCCCTCTTAGCCCTTCAGGCTCACGGGCGGCGCATGACGGTGAAGCCCTGGCCGGCAGGCTTCGTCAGGTCCACGGTGACCGTGGCGCCGCCGAGCCCGTGGACCTTGTCGTGGGCTTCGATCACGACGATTCGCACGCTCGGGGGGATGCGAATGCGCTCGTCTCGCGTGAAGGGCTGTTCGTCCTCGTGGGAGTGGAGGAGCACGCGCCGTCCCAGTTCCCGCCCCTCGGGCGTCCGCACGCGCCACCAGTCGACCCAGTGATTCGGGCCCTTGTCGTCGTGCTTCACCGTCACCGAGAACGTCCAGACGTCGGTGGACTCCTGGCTGGCCTCCACGAATAGGACGTGCGCCTTGCCCGCCCACGCCATGGGAGCCCACAGCAAGAGGCCGAGGGCAAGCGCCGCGATCTTCATGGGTGATGTGCCCCCCCGCGGGGCGCAACCATTATACTCGATGCGATTTCTCAGCGCGCCAGCGCGACGCAGGCCACGCCGGCGAGGATCACCAGCGCCCCCAGGAGCCGCGGGCCCAGCCGTCCCTCGCCGAACCAGAGGCTGCCGATGATCGCCGAGAACACGATCGACAGCTCGCGGGCCGCCACCACGTAGCCGACCTTCGACAGGCGGTATGCGAACAGCACCAGGAGGTAGCCGGTGAGGGTCATGGTGGAAGCGACCACGATGGCCCGGCGATTCACGGCCCACTCCCGGCGCAGCGCCTCCCCCCTCGCCCGGACGGCGGGGAGCAGAGCCACGCTCACGCCAAGCCCCAGGAGCCCGATGTACGGCACCGGGTGGAGACGGGCCACACCGGCCTTGTCCACCAGCGAATAAGTCCCGATGAGGAGGCCGGTCAGGACCGCCCACCAGGTTCCGGCGCTCAGGCGCGTGCCGCGGGCGCCTATCTGCTTCAGCGAGCCCGGTGTGAGGTGGAGGCCGATGATCCCGACGACGACGAGCGTCACCCCCGTCGTTCCCAGCGGGGACAGGCGCTCATTGAAGACGAACAGCGCCAGGATCGGCACCAGGGCGACGCCCAGCCCGCGTGCGATCGGATAGACGAGGGAGAATTCCCCCAGCCGGTACGCGTTCCCGAGGGTGAAGAAATAGAGTGCGTGCAGGACGATTGTCGCGACGACGAAGGGCAGAGCCGAGAGGGGGAAACCGTGGACCACCAGCATTCCGAGCCAGAACGGCGCGAGCAGCACCGTGGAGAGCGTCTGCGCGAACCAGAGGAAAGCCACCTGATCGCGGGCCCGCTTGGCGAGCGCGTTCCAGACGGAGTGGAGGACGGCGGCTGCGAGCACCAGCGCGAGGGCCGTGCCCGTCATCCGCGGAAGCTCAGAGCGACTTACCCGTCAGCAGGCGGTAGGCTTCCAGGTATTTCTCGGTGGTGCGGCGCACGACCTCCGGGGGGAGCGGCGGCGCCGGCGGCTGCTTGTTCCAGGTGAGCGTCTCCAGGTAGTCGCGGACGTACTGCTTGTCGAAGGATGGCGGCGACATGCCGGGGACGTACTCCGACGCGGGCCAGAAGCGCGAGGAGTCCGGCGTGAGGACCTCGTCCACCAGGATGATCTCCCCGCCGGCGCGCCCGAACTCGAACTTGGTGTCGGCGATGATGATGCCGCGGGTGGCGGCGTAGTCGGCGGCGCGCGTGTACACGGCCAGCGTGAGCTGCTTCAGCCGCGCCGTCGGCTCGGCGCCCACCGACTGCGCCATCTCGGCCTCCGACACGTTGATGTCGTGTCCCGCCTCGGCCTTGGTGGCCGGGGTGAAAATTGGTCGCGGCAGTTTCTCGGCTTCCCGCAGGCCCGCAGGCAAGGGGATCCCGCAGACCGCGCCGGTCTTCTGGTACTCCTTCCACCCGGAGCCCGCCAGGTAGCCCCGCGCCACGCACTCGAAGGGGACCACCTCCGCGCGCCTCACCAGCATGGAGCGCCCCTCGAGCTCCGCCGCGTATCTGCGGAGCGGCGCCGGGTACCGGGCGACGTCCGGCGTGATCAGGTGGTTGGGGACGATGTCGCGGATCAGGTCGAGCCAGAAGAGGGTCAGCGCGGTGAGGACCCGGCCCTTCTCCGGGATCGCGTTCGGCAGGACGACGTCGAAGGCCGAGATCCGGTCGGTGGCGACGATGAGGAGCGTGTCCCCGTCCACGGCGTACACGTCGCGGACCTTGCCGCGGCGGACGAGCTTGATGTCGGAGAAGGAGGTCTGGACGACAGTGATCATGCCGTCACTTGGAGGCCGCGAACTCGTCCTTCGCCCGGCGGACGAGGGCCGGGTCGGCAAGGAGGTCGGCCGTGGTCATGGCCATGGTCTTGGCCGCCGTCACGAGCCCTCGGCGGGCCAGCGGCTTCACGGCGGCCTCTGCGAACGCGCGCGAGTGGATGGGGGTCCCCGCCTCGGCGATCTTGATGTACGGCTGGATGGCCGGGATCACCTGGCTGACGTTGCCGATGTCCGACGACCCGAGCCGGCTGGGATCCGGCGGCTCCGGGGTGTCCCCGAGCCGCTCCAGGTTTACCTTGAAGGCGCCGAGCAGGGTCTCGTTGCGCTTCAACGGCTCGTACACCGTCGGGACCTGAACCGTCTGGAGCTGAGCGCCCGTGGCCCGGGCCGCGCCCTCGGCGCAGGCTACCACCTTCTTGTATACCTCCCACATGTAGTCGAGCGTCGCGGCGCGCACGTAGAAGGTGGCCGACGCGGCCTCAGGGATGATGTTGGGAGCCTGGCCGCCGTTGGTGATGATCCCGTGGATCCTGACATCGGGGCGCACCTGCTGGCGCAGCGCGCTGATCGCGTTGAAGGTCTGGATCACGGCGTCCAGCGCGTTGACGCCCTGCCACGGATCCGCCGAGGCATGGGCAGCTTTGCCGGTGAAGTCGAAATTCACGCGCACGATCCCCAACAGGTCTGCGTGGAGGATGGTGCGGTCAAGGCCGTGGATCATCATGGCGCAGTCGACATCCGTGAAGACCCCGCCCTCGATCAGCTTCATCTTCCCCCCGCCGCCCTCCTCGGCGGGCGTGCCGATCACCTGGATGCGCCCCTTGGGGAGCTGCCCCCGCACCGCGGCCAGCGCCGCGCCCGCGCCGGCGCCCGAGGTGGCGATCACGTTGTGGCCGCAGGCGTGGCCGAGCCCCGGCAGCGCGTCGTACTCGCAGAGGATCGCGATGGTCGGCCCCTCGCCGGTCTCGATGGTGGCCCGGTAGGCGGTCTCGACGCCCGCCAGGCCCTTCTCCACCTTGAAGCCCTTGGCGGCGAGGAAGTCCGAGAGCCAGCCGGCGGCCTTCACCTCCTGGTAGCCGAGCTCGGGGTTGGCGTGGATCCGGTGGGAGAGGGATTCCAACTCGTCGGCCAGGCCGTCCACGGCGCGGCCGATCGCATCTTTCAGCGCGCTCATATGTCGTGCCTCCTTGAACGGCGAGAGGTTACCACACATGCCGGATGGGCTCAACGGGCCGAGTTATCCACATTTCCACATTTATCCACAATTCTCAAAATCGACGGCGGGACGCGCTTTCTCGGGGACGACCCTCGGAAACCCCGCTCCGGGTCTGCGCGCGAGAAACGCAGGTGAAGAGTCTCCTCGTTTCATGCGGGTGCGGCGCGCCTCCCGCGCGAAAGATCGTATCCCAAGCGGCGAAACGCGCTCTTGACGCGGCTTGGGTGGCCTCTCTAAGGTGGCGTGTTGTGAGAATTCTGGTCATCGACGATCACCCCGAGGTGGCGCTCATCATGGCCGAGGCTCTCGAGAGCGAAGGCCACGAGGCCGTCATCGCCGGCAGCGGGGAAGAAGGTCTTCAGGCGATCGACCAGAGCCCGCCGGACGCGGTGTTCCTGGACGTCGTCATGCCCGGGATCGACGGCATCGAAGTTCTGCGGCGGATACGCGCGAAGCGCCCCCATCTCCCGGTCATCCTTGTCTCGGGCACGGTGAGCGCGACCCAGATCGAGACCGCGCGGGAATTGGGCGTGACCGACGTACTGCGGAAGCCGGCCCCGCTCAACCACTTCGCCGAGGCCCTCGCCCGCGTTCGCCCCGCCTAGATACTCGGAGGGGGGCTCCGCCCCCCTTCCGATGCCTCCCCCTAGGGTTGCGCGGGCGAAGCCCGCGCTCGAAAGCGGCGTCGCCTAGCCCTCAGGAGGGACTGAGGACGCGGTGGACCTCCACGTCCTCGAGAATATTCTTCAGGTGCTGGGAGCCGAGCCTCTCGAGCCGGTAGCGATCACCTAGGCGCCGCACGGTTTCCGGGCCGGCCAGGACCTGGCCGGGTCCGGCCGCCGCCGCCAGCCGGGCCGCCAGGTTCGTGACCGGGCCGCTGGCCGTGAAAGTCCAGCGCGTTCCCCGGGCCCCCTCGAAGCGGGTCGAGCCGACCAGGGCCGCGCCCGAGTTGATCCCCATGTGCACCGAGAGCGGATGCTCGCTGTTTTCCCGGTTGAGGGCTTGGGTGGCGGCCAGCAGGGCGAGGGCCGTCTCCGTCGTCGTGGCGGCGTGCGCGTCCGGATCGGCATCCTGGAAGATGGCCATGAACCCGTCGCCGGCGGTCTCATTGATGTCGCCGCCGGCCTCCTGGATGCGGTCGAGGAACGTGGAGAAGTAGCGCTCGACCAGCGTATTCAGCGCCTGTGGGGGGAGCCGCTCGCTTAGATCGGCATACCCGCTGATGTCGAGGAACAGGACCGAGAGGTCGCGCTCGCGCTTGGCCAGCTCGGGCGCCTCGGGGTTGGCAGAGACGAGACGCTTGACGGCTTCGGGCACGAACTTCGCGAAGTGATCCTTGATCCGGTGCAGCTCGCTGATTTTCAGATCCACGTTGCGCTTGAGCCGGAGGGCCGTCTCGATGCGGGCGGTCAGCTCCCGCGGGTTGATTGGTTTGGCGAGGTAATCGTCCGCCCCGGCCTCGATTCCTTTGATCCGGTCCTCGATCCCGTCGAGGGACGTCATGATGACGATCGGGATCAGGCGGGTCACCTCGTCGCCCTTCAGGATCCGGCATACCTTGAGGCCGTCGATGACCGGCATCACGATGTCGAGGAGGATCAGATCGGGCGAGTCGACCGCGACCTTCTCCAGGGCCTCCCGCCCGTTCGCCGCGGTCGCGGTCTCGTAGCCGAGGCGCTGGAGGTACTCTTCCAGGTAGTCCACGATCATCCGCTCGTCGTCCACGATCAGAATCCTGGGCGGGCGGGTCACTTGTAGCGCTCCCCCATGGCCATCTGCTCGGTTACGCCGATCAGTTCGTTGAACTCCGCGAAGGGGATGTAGCGGTCGGTGAAGGCCAGGACGTCGTCCCGCTCTTTCACCCCCCCCAGGAAGCCCTGGATCGCCTTGACCGCCACGAAGAGCGTGTCCACGGGGAGGAGGATGATGGCGTACTCGAGCTCGCGAAGACGCTTGAAGGGGAGCAGAGGAGAGCGGCCGCCGGGGGCGTAGTTGAAGAGGAGCGGCGTGTCGAAGGTCTTCGCCACCGTCTCGATCTGCTGCTCCGACGTCGGCGCCTCCACGAAGAGGATGTCGGCGCCGGCCTGGACGGCCGCCTCCCCGCGACGGAGGGCGTCGTCGAAGCCGGTCACGGCGATGGCGTCGGTGCGGGCGATGACGAGGAGGTCCGGATCGGTGCGGGCCTCCACCGCCGCCCTGATCTTCTGCGCGAATTCTTCCAGGGGCACCACCTGCTTGCCCGCGAGGTGGCCGCAGCGCTTGGGGAGCATCTGATCCTCGAGGTGGAGGGCGGCGACTCCGGCGGTCTCGTACATGCGGACCGTGCGGCGCACGTTCAGGACGTTGCCGTAGCCCGTGTCGGCGTCGGCGATCAGCGGGATCGAGACCGCGCTTGCCATGTTCCGCGCGTGGTCGGCCATCTCGGCGAGGCCGGCGAAGCCCAGGTCGGGGAGGCCGAGGCGGGAGGCGGAGGTGCCGTACCCCGTCATGTACACGGCCTGGAAGCCGGCGCGCTCGACCAGCCTGGCCGACACGCAGTCGTAGGCGCCGGGCACCACCAGCCCCTGCTTTCGTTCCACCAGTTCGTGCAACCGTCTCCGCAGATTCATTGGGTCAGCCTCCTCACCCCCTCACCTTGGTCCTCTCCCCCAGTGGGGGAGAGGGTGGGGTGAGGGGGAAACCGCCGGGCCTGTTCGATCCTGTGATCGATGGAGGGGTGAGAGTAGAGGAGGAACTCCTTCAAGCGGTTGGGGCGGCGCTCCGCGAGGTTGAGTT
>LDXP01000092.1 GCA_001443385.1 Candidatus Rokubacteria bacterium CSP1-6 | reverse complement strand
CTGGACTGGGCGGGCACCACGATGGACTTCGGCTGCATGGCGCCGGCCGTGGTGTTCGTCAAGGTCTTCGAGCGGGCCGGGGTGCCGGTCAGCATGGAGGAAGCGCGCGCGCCGATGGGGGCCCACAAGCGCGTGCACATCCAGAAGATCACCCAGATCGACGCCGTGAAACAGCGCTGGCAGGCGAAGTACGGGCGGCCGCCGGGCGAGGAGGACGTGAACCGGATGTTCGCGGACTTCGTGCCGCTCCAGCTCGACTGCCTCTCGGATTACTCCGATCTGATCCCCGGGACCCTGGAGGTGGTGGCCGCCCTGCGCGCCCGCGGCATCAAGATCGGCTCCACCACCGGCTACCTGAGGGAGATGATGGAGATCAACCTCCGGGACGCGAAGAAGCAGGGTTACGAGCCGGACTCGACGGTCTGCGCCTCCGACGTGCCCGCCGGCCGCCCGTATCCCTACATGTGCCTCCAGAACGTCATCAACCTCCAGGTGTCACCGGTGGAGGCGTGCGTCAAGATCGACGACACGATCCCCGGGATCGAGGAGGGGCTCAACGCCGGGATGTGGACGATCGGCCTCGCCGTCAGCGGCAACGAAGTGGGTCTCTCGCTCAAAGAGTGGCAGGCTCTGCCAGAGCCGGAGCGCATGGCCCGCAGCCAGCGCGCCTACGACCGGATGCGCCAAGGCGGCGCCCACTACGTCGCGGACACCATTGCCGACGTGCTCCCCTGCTTCGACGCCATCGACGCCCGCCTGGCGTGCGGCGAGAAGCCCTGACCAACCGAGGGGGGCTTCGTAATGGTCAAGGCGATCTCGTTTTTCAAGCGCAAGTCCGGGATGTCGGTCGAGGGCTTCCAGGAGTACTGGCGCACGGCCCACGCCGAGCTCGTCGTCAAAATGCCTGGCATCCGCCGCTATGTGCAGTCTCACACTCAGCCCGCCGGTTATCGCAAGGGGGAGCCGCTCTACGATGGGATCGCCGAGATCTGGTTCGATGACACGCAGGCGATGCGCGCCCTGGTGGGGACCCGAGAGTACGCGGCGATCCAGGCCGACGAGCTTCAGTTCATCGATCGCGCGACGATGGGGTTGATCGTTACCGAGGACCACGTGATCAAGGATGGCGCCGTGCCGCGAAACGGGGTGAAGAATATCGAATTCATCAACCACAGGCCGGGAATGACCATCGAGGCGTTCCAGAAATACTGGCGTGACGTCCACGGCCCCCTGGCGGCGTTGATCCCGGTGGTGCGGCGGTACGTCCAGAGTCACACGCGGCGGGCGATCTACGAGAGCGGGCGAACCCCGCCATATGACGGCGTGGCCTTGACCTGGTTCGATGATACCCAGGCGATGCGACTGTCGGCCGCCACGCCGGAGTACGCTCGCGTTCGGGCTGACGAGGCGAACTTCATCCGACCGGGCTCACCGTTCATCATCGCCAGGGAGCACGCCATCTTCCCGGGCTAGGCGCTCGCCTTTTCCACCCGCACGGCGCAGTACTTGAACTCGGGGATCTTGCCGAAGGGGTCGAGGGCGTCGTTGGTGAGGGCGTTGGCGGCGGCCTCGCGGAAGTGGAAGGGGATGAAGATGGTGCCCGGGGCGATGCGGCGGGAGGCATGGGCCCGGAGGGTGATCGAGCCCCGGCGGGAGGAGACAGTCACGTAGGCGCCGACCTGAATGCCGGCGGCGGCCAGGTCGTCGGGGTTCATCTCGCAGAAGGCCTCGGGGCGGATGGTGGCCAGGGGGCGGGACCGGCGCGTCATGACGCCCGTGTGCCAGTGCTCGAGGAGCCGGCCCGTGTTGAGGACGAAGGGGTACTCAGGGTCCGGGACCTCGGCCGCGGGGCGGTACTCGCAGGGGACGAACTTCCCGCGGCCGCTCGGGGTGGGGAAGCCGTCGCCGAAGAGGAGCTGGACGCCATCGCTCCGCTCGGGGTCGGGGCAGGGCCACAGTTTGCCGTCGGGTTGTAGGTTCGCGTAGGTGAGCCCCTGGTAGGAGGGCGCCAGCGCCGTGAACTCGCTGAAGATCTCCTCGACGTTGCGGTACTTCATCGGATAGCCCATCCGGCGGGCGATCTCGGAGACGACCTCCCAGTCGAGCCGCGCCTGGCCCGGCGGCTCGAGGGCCTTCTTCCCGATCTGGACGCGGCGGTCGGTGTTGGTGTAGGTCCCCGTCTTCTCGAAGCAGGAGGTGGCGGGGAGGATCACGTCGGCGAACTCGGCCGTCTCGGTGAGGAAGATGTCCTGGACGCAGAGGAAGTCGAGGGCGGCCAGGGCCTTCCGCACCTTGTTGATGTTGGGGTCGGAGAGGAACGGGTTCTCCCCCATCATGTACATCCCGCGGATCCGCTTCTCCAGCGCCCCCGTCATGATCTCGACGACGGTGAGCCCACGCTTGGGGTCGAGCGGGACTCCCCAGGCCTTCTCGAAGCGCTTCCTGATCTTCGAGTCCTCCACCCCCTGATAGTCCGGGTACATCATCGGGATGAGCCCCGCGTCGGAGGCGCCCTGGACGTTGTTCTGGCCGCGGAGCGGGTGGAGCCCCGTGCCGGGCCGCCCGATGTTCCCCGTGAGCAGCGCCAGCGAGATCAGGCAGCGCGCGTTGTCGGTGCCGTGGGTGTGCTGGGAGATACCCATGCCCCAGAAGATGATGGCGGCCTTCGCGCTGCCGAAAACGCGCGCGGCCTCGCGGATCTTCTCCGCCGGCACGCCGCAGATCGCGGCGGCGCGCTCGGGAGGGTAGCGCCTGACGGTTTCGCAGAGCACCTCGAAGCCTTCGGTGTGGGCCTGGATGTATTGCTGATTGATCAGGCTCTCCTCGATAAGCACGTGCATCCAGGCGTTGTAGAGGGCCACGTCGGTCCCCGGGTTGATCCTCAAGAAGTGCTGCGCGTGGCGGGCGATGCCCGTCTCGCGCTGATCGACGACAATTAATGTCGTGCCGTGCTGCGCGGCGTCCTTGATGAAGGTGGCGGCGACCGGGTGGTTGTCGGTGGTGCTGCTGCCGGCGATGAGCGCCACCTCGGCGTTCTTCACATCGCCGAAGATGTTGGTGACGGCGCCCGAGCCGATGGTCTCGAGCAATGCCGCCACCGAGGAGGCGTGGCAGAGGCGCGTGCAGTGGTCCACGTTGTTGGTCCCGAAAACGGCGCGGACCAGCTTCTGGAAGACGTAGGCCTCCTCGTTGCTGCACTTCGCCGAACCGAAGCCCGCGAGCGCGCCTGCGCCGTGGGTCTCCTTGATCGCCTTTAGGCGGCTGGCCACCAGGTCGAGGGCCTCGTCCCAGGAGGCCTCGCTGAAGGCGGGGAGCACCTCGGCGTAGTCCACCACTCCGCCGGGCTTCCGTCCGCGGCCGTCGCCCTTGACGTCGCCGGAGAGCGGCCCCTTCGGGTAAAACTCGGCCCGCCTGATGAGGGGGACCGCGAGCCGCTGGGGGTGCTTGGCGTAGTCGAAGCCGTAGCGGCCCTTGACGCAGAGGCGCCCTTGGTTGCCCGGGTTGGGACGCCCGTCCACCAGGACGACGGCGTTCTTCCCCGGATCCACGTGGAGGGTGACGGCGCAGCCCACGCCGCAGTAGGGGCAGACGGAGTCCACACTCTTGAGCTCCCCCCGCGGCCGGATGGGCGCCGTCAGCGGCTTGTGGGTGAGGGCGCCCGTGGGGCAGACGGACGCGCACTCGCCGCACGCGACGCACGTGCTCTTGCCCATGGGGCTGTCGAGGTCGAAGGCGATCCGGGCGGTGTAGCCCTTCCCCGTCCGGCCGATGACGTCGTTGTGCTGGATCTCGTCGCACGCGCGGATGCAGCGGTCGCAGAGGATGCAGGCCGAGTGGTCCACCGCGATGACGGGCGAAGAGGCGTCCCTGGTCCGTCCATTGCCCTGCGGATAACGCAAATACGCATGCCTGACCCCATGCTCGCGCGCGAGGGCGAGGAGGAGGTCGTCGCCGGTGGTCTGCTCGCGGGCCGACTCGGCTGGGTAATCGGACAGGAGGAGCTCGGTGAGGGTCTTCCGGCAGCGCTCGACCTTCTCCGAGCGCGTCTGGATCGTCATGCCGTCGGCAGCCGCGCGCGCGCACGAGGCGGCGAGGACGCGCTCGCCCACGTCCACCACGCACATCCGGCAGACTCCCACCGGTCTTAGGCGCGGGTCGTGGCAGAGCACCGGGATCTCGATGCCGGCCTGGCGCGCGGCCTCCCAGATCGTCGTCCCCTCCGGGACGCTGACCTTCCTGCCATCGATCGTGAGCGCGATGGTCATGGGGGGAGCACTTCTGGCCAGGCCTTCAGCACGGAGGTGAGCGGGTTCAGAGCGACCTGACCGAGGCCGCAGATGGAGGTCTGGGCGAGGGTCTCCTCGAGCCCGGGCAGGACTTCGCGCAGTTTGCCGTCGCTTTTCCCGGCCAGGATCTTATCGAGCATATCGACGACCTTTTCGGTTCCGACGCGACACGGCACACACTTGCCGCACGACTCGTTTCGGAAGAAGCGCGTGACGTTGGCCGCAACCGCGAGCATGTCGGTCCCTTCCGCCACCGCCACGAGGGCCCCGGAGCCCAGCATGCTTCCCGCCGCCTGGATTGAGGCGAAGTCGATCTCGACCCCAGCCTTGTCCGCGGGGAGGAACTGGGATGACGCGCCTCCTGGAGCGAACGCCTTGAGCCGCGTGCCGCCCTTGACCCCGCCGGCCAGCTGGATCAGCTCGGCCGCCGTCGTCCCCATCGGGATCTCGTACACGCCGGGGCGCTCGACGTCGCCCGACACCGCCATGACCTTGAGCCCCTGGTGTCCCCGCGCGCCCTGGGTCTTCCACCACTCGGCGCCCTTTTTCAGGATCGCCGGGACCATGGCGAAGGTTTCGACGTTGTTGATGAGCGTGGGCTTCGCCCAGAGGCCGCGCGTGCCGGGGTACGGAGGCTTGTTCCGCGGCTCGCCGCGCTTGTCCTCGAGGGCTTCGAGGAGCGCCGTCTCCTCCCCAAGGATGTAGCCGCCTGGCGAGAGGAAGATCTCGATGTCGAAGCCCTTGCCCAGGAGGCCCCGCCTGAGCGCCTGGCCGATCGCGCGCTCGAGAGGCCCGCACGCGTGCTCGTACTCGTGGCGGAGGTAGATCCAGCCGCGCTCCGCGCCGACCACGCTCGCGGCCAGGCACATGCCCTCCACGACCAGGTGAGGCAGCTCCTCCAGGAGGACGCGGTCCTTGAACGTGCCGGGCTCGCTCTCGTCGGCGTTGCAGATGACGTACTTTGGCGTCGGGGATTCCTTCCGGACCAGCTCCCACTTGAGCCCCGTCAAGAACCCTGCCCCGCCCATTCCCCTGAGGCCAGCGGCCTTGAGCGCCGCGATCACCTCATCCGCGCGCTGGGCCCACGCCTGATAGACGGAGAACGGCTCGCCACCCTCAGCGTAAGGATCCATGCGCCACTTGCGGGGCGTCGAGGGGGTCTCGCGGTGTTTCTCGGGATGCCTGGCCACGTCGGCCATGCGTTCGGGGGCGACGGCGCCGACGGCGACGCCATTGACCATCGCGGCGGGGGCCCGGTCGCAGCGGCCGAGGCAGGAGACCTCCTTGACCTCCACGTCCTTCTCGCCATTGAGAAGCGCCTTGACCTTCGCGCCCCACGCCTCGCCGCCGGCGAGGAAGCAGGAGACGTCGCGGCAGAGTGTGACCTCCACGCGGGGCGGCGGCGTTGTCCTGAAATGGGGGTAGAAGGAGACGACCTCCTGGAGGCGGTAGAGCGGCACGCGGAGCCGCTCGGCGGCGTCGCGCAGGTCTTCCTCGCGGAGATAGCCGCGCTCAGCCTGGAGCCGGTTCAACTCGGCGATGAGGCTCATTTCGCGGCGTAGGGGAGGGGATCGGTGAGGCCGGCCTCTTTGAACCCCTTGAGGCGGAGGGCGCAGGAATCACAGAGGCCGCAGGCCCGGCCGTCGGGCGCCGGCTCGTAGCAGGACCACGTGAGCCCGAAGTCCACGCCGAGGGCGTGGCCCTTCTTGATGATCTCAGCCTTGGTCATCTGGATCAGCGGCGCGTGGATCTTGAACCGGCTCTTCCCCTCAACGCCGGCCTTCGTCGCCAGATTCGCCAGGCGCTCGAATGCCTCGATGTACTCGGGGCGGCAATCGGGATAGCCCGAACTGTCGTAAACATTGGCGCCGAAGAAGAGGTCCTCGGCGCCGAGGACCTCGGCCCAGCCGAGGGCGTGGGAGAGGAAGATGGTGTTCCGTGCCGGGACATAGGTGATCGGGATGCCGTGACCGATCTCGGCGGCGCTCCGCCCCTTGGGCACGGGGATGTCGGCCGTGAGGGCTGAGCCGCCGATGAGGCGGAGGTCGAGGGTGAGGATCAGGTGCTCGGCCGCGTCGAGGGCGGCGGCGACCTTCTTCGCCGACTCCAGCTCGCGCGAGTGGCGCTGGCCGTACTGGAACGAGAGCGCGTGGCAGGCGTAGCCCTCGCTCCTGGCGATCGCGAGGGTGGTGGCGGAGTCGAGCCCGCCCGAGAGTAAGACGACTGCTCTCTTCACGAAAGCCTTTCCGGCCCCCTCACCCTCCCCTCTCCCCCTCCGGGGGCGAGGGTTTCGGAGGTCCCTCTCCCCCGCTGGGGGAGAGGACGAAGGTGAGGGGGTCACTCACACTCCTCGTTTGGCGCCCCAGAGGAGGATGTGGAGCCGCGGCGAAAACCTGAAGCCGTAGCGCTTACACTCCTCCCAGACCCATGGCGAGCGCTCGAGGATCTCCTCCCGGCGGACGCCCTCGGGCATCAGGAGGATGCGCTCGCGCGGGATCGCGAAGCGTTCCGCCAGGCGCAGGACCTCGGCGACGTTGCTCGCGTCAACCACGACGAACTTCCACCAGGCTCCCAGGCGGAGGAACTCCCGGATCGCGTCGGGGTTGATCCGCTTGGCCTCCGGGACTCCCGAGCCCGCGAGCTTCACCGAGACGTTCCACTGGGCCACCGCCACGGCGGGGGGCGCCAGCGTGCCCGAGGTCTCGACTTCCAGCGTGAAGCCGCGTGTCGTGAGAGCCTCGACGAGAGGAGCGAAGAGGGAAGATTCCAGGGGCTCGCCGCCCGTGATCACCGAGCGCCGGCAGGGGAAGGCTGCCGCCTCCTCCACCACCTCGTCCAGCGCCACCTCGCGCCCAGCCCGGGGATCCCAGGAGTATTTGGTGTCACACCACGCGCAGCCCACGGAGCAGCCCTGGAGCCTGACGAAGACGGCGGGCATCCCCGCGGTGGGGCCCTCTCCCTGGATCGAAAAGAAAACTTCGGCGATGCGGCCGGTCAGGGATTTTCTAAGGTCAGCTCGCTGGAGCACGCGGGAGTCTCTTCAATCCGGACCCGCAGGAGGCTCACGCCCGGCGGCAGCGCCTGGCGGATCGCCTCCCACGCCTCGCGGGTCAGGATCTCAGCGGTCGGGTTTTGCTTGAAGCGGACGACCTTCTCCGGGGCCTCGATCTGGACGCCGATGATGGCGGCGACGAGCGGGTCCTCCCGGGCAAGGAGCGTCGCGTGATCCCACCGGTCCAGGACCGCCTTGCGGACGAGGGCTCGCAGGTCGTCGAAGTCCATCACCATCCCCAGGGCGTCGAGCCGCGCCGAGGCCACCGTCACTTCCAGGTGATAGGTGTGGCCGTGGAGGTAGGCGCACTTGCCGGGATGGCCGAGGATCCGGTGGGCGGCGTCGAAGGTGAAGCGGGTGGTGAGATTCACAAAGCGATGATAACACGGAATTACGGGGAGGTTTTCGGTCTCCTCTTTTTCGGCGCGAGGCCGCATTCGGCAATCTTGGTGAGCAGGGTCTTGTAGCTGACCTTGAGGAGGCGGGCCGCCTCGCTCCGATTCCAGCGAACCTGTTCGAGAACCTCCTCGATGACTCTTCGCTCCGCCGCGCGGGCCGCCCGGCGGCCGAGTTCCCGCAGCCCAACGGAAGGCTCCGGTTGAGCGGGGGGATTGGGAGTCTCGACTGCGCCGGCTCCTTTGGACCCGTTCCCGTCGTTGTTTCGGAGGCCGGAGAGGAGCTCCTCTTGAATCTTGCCGACCTTGCCGAGGACCACGAGGCGCTTCATGAGGTTTTCCAACTCCCGGACGTTCCCCGGCCACGGGTACTCGGTGAAGCAGCGAATGGCTTCGGGCGGTAGCTCCACCTTTCGTCCGTATTGACGCTGGAATTCCTCCAGAAAGACACTGACCAGGATCGGGATCTCCTCCCTCCGCTCCCGCAGCGGGGGCACCCGGATCTCGACGACGTTGAGACGGTAGTAGAGGTCCTCGCGGAACTGGCCGGCGGCCAGGGCAACTTCCAAGTTCCGGTTGGTGGAGGCGAGGATCCGGGTATCGACTCGGATCAGCTCGCGCCCCCCTACCCGGGAGAATTCCTGATCCTGCAGGACATGGAGGAGCTTGGCCTGGAGAGCTAGGGGAAGCTCGCCGATCTCGTCCAGGAAGAGGGTCCCTTTGTTGGCGAATTCGAATTTGCCCAGTTTTCTGCGGTACGCGCCGGTGAAGGCCCCTTTTTCGTGGCCGAACAGCTCGGACTCCAGGAGCTCCGCGGGCAGGGCCGCGCAGTTTACCTTCACGAAGGGGTGAGCGTGTCGGGGGGAGGCGGCATGGATGGCTCGAGCCACGAGCTCTTTGCCCACGCCACTTTCGCCCCGGATCAACACGGTCGTGCTGGTGTCGGCGACCTGATTGATGATCTCCTGGACGGCCCGCATGGACGGGGTGGAGCCGAGGAGCGGCGGATACTTTGGGAGCGGGCGGGGGGAATCCACGAGCTCCATGAGACGCTGAAACTTCTGGTCCCCGAGGCCGTTGAAACTCAGAGCCATGCCATCCGGGTCCATTCGTTCCACGTTCGCGATAAGGGACAGCGGATCCTGATCGGGCAGGGGAAACCGTATCTTGACGCTGGTCCCGCGCGGGAGGTTTACCGACATGGCCGGCGAGGCTATTTTGGCCCCGTACGGGCTGAGGTTGAGCGTCCTCCCTTGCCACACGCTGCTTCTGGCCTCGACCGTTGCATCCAGCTCCACGCCGGTGCGAGGATGCCGTCTCCGGTCTTGTCTCACGGATGAAGAAGGAGAGCAAACAGGATGCCACCGGCATGGCTCTCGGAATCCTAGGTTACGTAAGGGCTTAGCCGCGTCGCCGTCCAGAGGTTCAGAGGGGAAAAGGTCAAGATGGCATGGGTTGACAAATTGAGCACCCGCAGTGAGGTGAGGCCCTACTTTTGATCCTCTCCCCCGGTGGGGGAAAGG
>LDXP01000091.1 GCA_001443385.1 Candidatus Rokubacteria bacterium CSP1-6 | reverse complement strand
CCCGCCTTCGATGCGATGGCGGCGGTGGTCAAGCTGCTCGAGATGATGGCGCGGCTGGAGGTCCGGCTGCGCGCCCTCATCCGCCAGGTGCCCGAGAGCCACGTGACGCGCGGCGAGGTCCCGTGCCCCAACGAAGAGAAAGGGGCCGTCATGCGCCGCCTGCTCGCCGCCACCAAGGGGCAGGCCGTAGACTTAGTCGAGGGGGTTCGCGTCCGCATGGGTGAGGAATGGGTGGCCGCGATTCCCGACCCGGATCGAGCCTGCTTCCTCGTGGTCGGGGAGTCGCCGGATCGGGATCGGGCGCGCGCCCTGGTGGAGGAACTGAAGGAGCGGATCGCCGGCTGGCGGAGGGAAGGCGCGTGAAGGCGGCGGCAAAGCCGGCGCGGAGGCGGGAGAGACTGGATCGCCTGCTCGTCGCCCGGGGCCTCGCCCCGAGCCGGGAGCAGGCCGCGCGCCTCATCCTGGCCGGGCAGGTCTTTGTGGATGGCCAGCGCGTGGACAAGGCGGGGCGGCAGGTGGGGGCCGAGGCGCCCGTGGAGATCAAGGCGCGGCCGCCCTTTGTCAGCCGCGGTGGGGAAAAGCTCGCCCACGCCCTCGAGGCGTTCGGGATCTCCGTGGCGGGACGGACCTGCCTCGATGTCGGCGCCTCCACCGGCGGCTTCACCCACTGCCTCCTGTCCCGCGGCGCCGCGCGCGTATACGCGGTGGACGTCGGCTGGGGACAGCTGGATGCCGCCCTCCGGGCGGATCCGCGGGTGGTGCTCATGGAGAAGACGAACGCGCGCACCCTCACCGCGGCGGTCTTCCCCGTGGAGCCCGACCTGGCGACGGTGGATGTCGCGTTCATCTCCCTGGAGAAGGTGCTGCGCGCCGTCATGGGCGCGCTGGCCGATCCCGCCGAGGCCGTGGTGCTGATCAAGCCGCAATTCGAGGTCGGTAAGGGACTGGTCGGCAAGGGGGGCGTTGTCCGCGACCCGGCCCAGCACCGGGCCGTCGTCGGCCGGCTCGCGCGGTTCGCGATCCTCCACGGCTGGCACGTCCTGGGCGGGGCGGCCTCCCCGCTCACGGGGCCCAAAGGGAACCGCGAGTTCTTCCTCCATCTCTCGCGACGCGGGCGTACGCTGGCGGAGCTGGACGCCTTGATCGCCCGAATCACCCAGGGGGCAAACGGCACATGAACCGCGTGGGGATCGTCGCCAAGGTGGACCGGCCGCAGGCGCGGGAGGTGGTCGCCCGGCTCGTGGAGTGGCTGGCCAAACACGGCAAGCAGGTGCTGCTCGAGAAGGAGACGGCGGAACTGGTGGCGCACCCCGGCCCCGCCGTGAGGAAGTCGGACCTTCCGGCCCAGTCGGACCTGCTGGTCGTCCTCGGGGGCGACGGCACCCTGCTCTCGATGGCGCGCCTCGTGGGAGACCTGGGCGTCCCGATCCTCGGCGTCAACCTCGGCGGTCTCGGGTTCCTGACCGCCACCGCGGAGGCCGAGCTCATCCCGACCGTCGAGGCCCTGTTTCGCGGCGAGATGCTGGTGGAGGACCGGATGATGCTCGCCGCCCGGGTCCGCCGCGGAGAGGAGCGGCTCACCGAGCACGTGGCGCTGAACGACGTCGTCATCACCAAATCGGCGATGAGCCGGATCATCACGCTGGCGGTGTCGGTGGAGGGGCAGTACGCCACGGGGTACCGCGCCGACGGGCTGATCATCTCGACGCCGACGGGCTCCACCGCGTACTGCCTGTCGGCCGGCGGCCCCATCGTGTACCCGACCATGGACGCGGTGGTCCTCACCCCGATCTGCTCCCACACCCTCACGAACCGTCCCCTTGTGCTCCCGGCCCGGCTCCCGATCGAGGTCACGCTCCTGACGGGGCAGCAGGAAGTGATGCTCACCCTGGACGGCCAGGTCGGGGTCGCGCTCGGAGAAGGGGACGTCGTCGAGGTCCGCCAGGCGGCGCCCCGCATCCGGCTCGTACGCGATCCCCGGCGCCACTTCTTCTCGGTCCTCCGGACCAAGCTCAAGTGGGGTGAGCGCTAGAGCGTCGTTCCAGGCAGCCCCGCCGGTCCGGATCAGAGCGCCGCGGGTGGCGCGGGCGTCGCCCCCGGAGCGGTCCGGCGGAGTGGGACCCCTTCGGCCTCCTGCCCCAGTTCGAGGAACTGGGGCAGGGGGTGAACGGGTGACGGAGCCGGGCCGCGGCGTGGGGCAAGCCGGCGCCAGGACCTGCGGCGCTCGGGCACCAGACGTTCGGCGAGGCACGCTCGAGTCGCGCTAAGGACTCCCGATCATGCTCCGTGAGCTTCGGGTGAAGCGCTTCGCGGTGATCGAAGAGGTCACTGTCCCGTTCGCTCCCGGCCTCAATGTCCTGACCGGCGAGACGGGCGCCGGCAAGTCCATCCTCATCGACGCCATCCTGCTGCTCCTGGGCGCCCGCGCGCAGTCCGACCTGATCCGCTCGGACTCCGAGTCGGCCACCGTGGAGGCCATCTTCGACATCGATCCAGGCGGGGAGATTCCCCGCATCCTCGAGGACCTGGGCCACACGGCGGAGGACGGGCAGCTCATCATCCGGCGCGAGTGGAGCCGGAGCGGCAGGAGCCGCGCCTTCGTGAGCGACACGCCGGCCACCCTCGGGCTCCTGGAGCGCCTCGGCGATCAGCTGGTGGAGATCCACGGCCAGCACGAGCACCAGCTCCTCATGGAGCCGGCCCGCCAGCTGGATCTCCTGGACCGCTTTGCGGGGGCGGAAGCCGCTCGCGAGGCGGTCGGGGCCCTCGTGAGCCGGTGGGAACAAGGGCGGGCTGAGTTAGAGGGCTTGGCCACGGCGGAGAGGGATCGCGCCCGGAAAGAAGACCTCTACCGCTTCCAGCTGTCGGAAATCGACGGGGCTCGGCTCAAGGCGGGCGAGGAGGAGGACCTGGGCCTCGAGCGGCAGCGGCTCCAGCACTGCGAGCGCCTGCGGGAAGGCCTGGCCGAAGTGGAACGCCTCCTCTACGACGACGCTGAGTCCGCCGCGGCGCGCCTGGCCCGGTCCTCCCGGCTGCTCGGCGAGCTCGCGAAGTTCGACCCGGCGCTGGCCGCCGCGGGCGAGCCCCTGGAATCGGCCCAGGCCCATCTGGAGGACGCCGTGGGGCAGGCGCGTCGCCTTCGCGAGCGGCTCGAGTCCGATCCTGGGCGGCTGGAGGAGATCGACGCGCGCCTGGACGCCCTGACCAAACTCAAGCGGAAGTACGGGGAGAGCGTGGAGGCCATGCTCCGGTACCGCGAGCAGATCGCGGCCGAGCTGGAGCGGCTGGACCGTCACGACGAGCTGGTCGCAGAGCAGGAAGCGGCGCTTGCGTCCCTGGCGGCTGAAGCGGAGCGGGCGGCCCTCGCGCTGTCCGCCGCCCGCGAGAAGGCGGCGGGGCGGCTGGAAGGGCTCGTCCAGCGTGAACTGCGCGCCCTCGGCATGGAGAAGGCCCAGTTCCGGATCCTCCTGACCCGCGAGGTGGCCATCCCCGGGGGGTTGTCGGCGGGGCCCCAGAACTTCCGGGTAACGCCGCGCGGGATGGAGGCGGCGCAGTTCCTCCTCTCGACCAACCCCGGCGAGGTGCCGAAGCCGCTCTCGCGAGTGATCTCGGGGGGCGAGCTCTCTCGGACGATGCTTGGCATCAAGGTCATCCTTGCCGCCGCCGACAGCGTGCCGACGCTGGTCTTCGACGAGGTGGACGCGGGGATCGGCGGGCGCATCGCCGAAGTGGTGGGGCAGAAGCTCCGGCAGACCGCGCGGAGCCGGCAGGTCCTCTGCGTGACCCACCTGGCCCAGATCGCCGTGTACGCGGATCAGCACGTGCTCGTCACGAAGACGGTGACCGGCCGGCGGACGATCACCGGCGTGGGGGCGCTCAACGAGACGGGGCGCGTGGAGGAGCTGGCGCGGATGCTGGGCGGCGAGCGGATCACCGAGACCGCCCTCAGGCACGCGCGGGAGCTCCGCCGGGGCGCCCTGGCCTCCGGCTGAGGTTTCCCAGCACCCCCCTTAACTTCCGGGCCCCCCTTGACACACTCCGGCGGCGTTCCTATAACTTCGCCGGTTTTTTTGCCCACCGTTCAGTCGAAAAAGGAGGAGTGACGCGCATGGCACAGGTCGGCAAGGTCAAGTGGTTCAGGAGAAGGCTTCAAGACGCTGGCCGAGGGCCAGCAGGTGGAGTTCGAGTTCACCCAGGGCCCCAAGGGGCTCCAGGCGACCAAGGTCGTGAAGCTCTAGCAGCGCTCAGCGCTCAGCCGTCAGCGGTCAGCCATCAGCCGGAGCGGAGAGCTGGCTGATAGCTGAGGGCTGGCAGCGGATAGCTGGTGTACAATCTTGACATGCTTGCCGCACTCCTCAAGGCGGTCTTCGGCACGAAGCACGAGCGCGACGTCAAGCGGATGGCGCCGGCGGCCCAGGCCATCGGCGTCCTCGAACCCGGCCTCCAGCCCCTCTCCGACGCCGCCCTCCGGGCCAGGACCGAGGAATTCAAGAAGCGTCTGGCCGACGGCGCCGAGCTGGACGATCTGCTGACAGAGGCGTTCGCCGTCTGCCGGGAGGCGGCCCGGCGCACGGTGGGGATGCGCCACTTCGACGTCCAGCTCATGGGTGGCATCGTCCTCCACGAGGGGAAGATCGCCGAGATGGCCACCGGCGAGGGGAAGACCCTGGTCGCCACGCTCCCGACCTACCTCAACGCCCTGACGGGGCGGGGGGTCCACATCGTCACGGTCAACGACTACCTGGCGCGCCGCGACGCCCAATGGATGGGACCGATCTATCACGCGCTCGGGCTCCCGGTCGGGGTGATCCAGCACGAGGTGTCGTTCCTCTACGACCCGGCGTACGTCTCGTCCGACATCCGGCTGGCGAACCTCCGGCCGTGCTCCCGCCGGGAGGCCTACGGGGCCGACATCACCTACGGCACGAACAACGAGTTCGGCTTCGACTACCTCCGGGACAACATGCGCTTCGGTCTGGAGGAGCTCGTCCAGCGGGAGATCCACTACGCGATCGTGGACGAGGTGGACTCCATCCTGATCGACGAGGCCCGCACCCCGCTGATCATCTCCGGCCCCGCCGAGGAGTCCACGGACAAGTACTACAAGATCGATCGGATCATCCCGAAGCTCCAACGGGCGGCGACCATCGTGGAGGGCAAGCTCTCGGAGGTGGAGGCCACGAAGGCCGGCGACTACATCGTGGACGAGAAGTCGAAGGCCGTGGCTCTCACGGAGCAAGGCATTGCTCGCTGCGAGCAGCTCCTCGGCGTCGACAACCTCTACGACCCGATCCACATGGAGACGCTCCACCACATCCACCAGGGGCTCCGGTCCCACGCCCTCTTCAAGCGGGACGTGGACTACGTCGTGAAGGACGGCCAGGTGCTGATCGTGGACGAGTTCACCGGCCGCCTGATGCCGGGGCGCCGCTGGTCCGACGGGCTCCACCAGGCGGTGGAGGCCAAGGAGGGCGTCCGCATCGAGCGGGAGAACCAGACCCTGGCCACGGTGACGTTCCAGAACTACTTCCGGATGTACGACAAGCTGGCGGGGATGACCGGCACCGCGGAGACCGAAGCGGAGGAGTTCGCCAAGATCTACAAGCTGGACGTGACTGTGATCCCCACGAACCGCAACCTGATCCGGACCAACTATCCCGACGTCGTCTATAAGACGGAGCGCGAAAAGTTTGACGCGGTGACGCAGGAGATCGGCGCCTGCCACCAAAAGGGGCAGCCGGTCCTCGTGGGCACGGTCTCGGTCGAGAAGTCCGAGCGCCTGTCGAAGCTTCTCAAGAAGAACGGGATTCCCCACGCGGTCCTGAATGCCAAGAACCACGAGCGGGAGGCCGAGATCGTGGCGCAGGCGGGCCAGGAGAAGGCCGTCACGATCGCCACCAACATGGCCGGGCGCGGCACCGACATCCTCCTGGGCGGCAACCCGGACTTCCTGGCAAAGGAAATTCTGCGCAAGAAAGGGCTCGACCCGCTGACGGCGCCACCCGAGGCGCGGCGCCAGGCCCTGGAGGAGGCCAAGCGAGTCACCGACCCCGAGCACGAGCGCGTGGTGGCGCTGGGCGGCCTCCACATCATCGCCACCGAGCGCCACGAATCGCGGCGCATCGACAACCAGCTGCGCGGCCGCTCGGGCCGTCAGGGCGACCCGGGCTCGTCGCGCTTCTACCTGTCGCTCGAGGACGACCTGCTCAGGATCTTCGGCTCGGAGCGGATCCGGAAGATCATGGACAAGCTGGGCATGGAAGAGGGAGAGCCCATCGAGCACAAGCTCGTGACCCGGGCCATCGCCACCGCCCAGAAGCGGGTGGAGACCCACAACTTCGAGATCCGGAAGCACCTCCTCGAGTACGACGACGTGATGAACAAGCAGCGCGAGGTCATCTACGGGATGCGGCGGGAGATCCTGGAAGGGGAGAGTCAGGAGGAGACGATCCGGGAGTGGACCGAGGACCTGACGACGGGCTTCCTGGATGTCTATGCGGGCGCGGGCGCGCACCCGGAGGACTGGGACCTGAACGGTCTCAACGAGGCGTTGCACCGGCAGTTCGACCTGCGCCTGCCCGCGGAGGCCCAGCATGGGGAGGTCGCCTCGCGGGAAGGGATCGAGGAGCTGGTCCGTGACGCGGTGGAGTCGCGCTACAAGGCGCGTGAGGAGGCGTTGGGCGCGGACGGCATGAGAAACCTGGAGCGCGTGGTGATGCTCCAGGTCATCGACAGCCAGTGGAAGGACCACCTGCTGTCCATGGACCACTTGAAGGAAGGGATCGGCCTCCGCGGCTACGGCCAGCGCGACCCCTTGACCGAGTACAAGCGGGAGGCCTTCGATCTCTTCCAGGAGATGGTCGAGCGGGTCAAGGCCACCGTGGTGGAATGGCTCTTCAAGGTCCAGCTCGTGCGGGAGGCTGCGCCCGAGGTGCGGCGAAGCCCCTGGGCCGACGCCCGCGAGTCCAGGGGAGAGAGCGTCGAGGTCGCCTCGGCGGCCCGGCCCGTCGCCCGGGACGCGAGCGGCCAGAAGGTCGGGCGGAACGATCCCTGCCCTTGCGGCTCGGGCAAGAAGTACAAGAAGTGCTGCCTCCTCAAGACCGCTTGATGTCACTCGGAGGGGGGGCTCACTGCCCTCAACAGGTAGTAGCCTTCCCCCTCCTCTTTCCCCCAGGCGTGGTGTTTTTTCTTTGTCCATAGCGAACGCCGTGGTATGAATACGTCAATCTCCCTGGGGAGTGCGATGCGGCTCGAGAAGATCATCGTCCACGGCTTCAAATCGTTCGGCGAGAAGACCGAGCTCAAGGTCTTTCCGGGGATCACCGCCATCGTCGGTCCGAACGGATGTGGAAAGTCCAACATTGCCGACGGGGTCCGTTGGGCGCTGGGCGAGCAGAGCCCCAAGTCCCTCCGCGGCCACAAGATGGAGGACGTCATCTTCCACGGCTCCGCCTCCCACAAGCCGCTGGGCCTGGCCGACGTGGAGCTCGTCTTCGCCAACGACGGCTCCGTCGCGGTGCCGTGGAGCGAGGTGGGGGTCGGCCGCCGTCTCTACCGGACGGGAGAGAGCGAGTACCTCCTCAACCGCAACGTGTGCCGCCTCCGCGACATCCTGGACCTCTTCATCGGCACGGGGGTCAATCCGAAGGCGTACGCGCTGATGGACCAGGAGCGGCTCAACCACGTCCTGACGGCCAAGCCCCTCGAGCGCCGCGTGTTCATCGAGGAGGCCGCCGGGATCACGCGCTACAAGCAGCAGCGCGCGGAGACGTTCGGAAAGCTGGACGCGACCCGCCAGAACCTCCAGCGCGTCCGGGACGTGATGGACGAGGTCAAGCGGCAGCTCGGCTCCATCGAGCGACAGGCGCGCAAAGCCCAGCAGTACAAGACGCTCCACGCCGAGCAGCAGGGGCTCGCGCTCGCGCTGGTCGCCGCGGACTACACCGCGTTGGCCTGTCAGGAGGTCGAGCACCGCGAGAGGATGGAGGCGCTCCGCCGGGAGGAAGAGGTCGCGCGCGTGCGGCTGGCGGGCCTCGCCGCCGCGGAGGCGACGCAGCGCTCGCTGATCCAGGAGATGGAGCACCGCCTGTCGGACCTCCACCAGTCGGTCCAGAAGATCCAGGGCGAGGTGGAGCGGCTGCTGGAGCGGCGCGAGCAGATGGGGCTCCAGATCCGCGAGCTCGGCGAAGAGGACCTGAGGCTCGAAGAGGAAATCCGCCTGATTCAGGAGCGCGTCGGCGGTCTCAACGCCGACCGGCATGCCCGGGAGCGCCAACTGGAGGAGCTCCTGGCCTCTCAGCGCGGACGGCAGGGAGAGATGGAGACGCTGGAGGCCGAGGTGGGAGCGCTCCGGGGGAGGCTCCTGGCCGACCGGGAACGGCTCGAGGCCCTTCGCCTGGACTCGGTGCGCGCCGCGGGCGAGTGGGCGGAGCTCACCCGAGCGATCGGCGAGCTTCGCGAGCGGGAGACCCAGCTCCAGCGGCGCAGGGAACGGCTCGCCCAGGAGGCGGCGGCCGCCCGGAGCGAGGCGGACCGTCTGGCCGAGACGCGCGGAAGACTGGAAGTGTCGCGGCGCCGGGTCCTGGAGGAGCTCTCGCACCTTGAAGGGCGATGGTCGAGCCTGGAAGGGGAGCTGGCGGCGCGCGAGAGCGAGCGCGATCGAAATCAGGCTCGGGTTGGCGATGTGAGGCTCGCGCAGGCGGCCTCCCAGTCGAGGCTGGAGGCGCTGGAGCGGCTTGAGCGTGAGCGGGAGGGATACGGGGCCGGGGTCCGGGCGATCTTCAGCGAGGGCGGTGCCGCCCGCCTCAGCGGTGTCCTGGGAACCGTCGCCGATCTGCTCGAGGTGCCGCCGGGGCTCGAGGCCGCGGTCGAGGCGGTGCTGGGCGATTGCCTCCAGTGGGTGGTGGTGCAGCGCTTCGCCGACGCCAAAGCCGGCATCGGCTATCTCGAGGAAAGCGGGGCCGGAGCCGCCACCTTCCTCCCGCTGGAGACCCTCCCGTCCGAGAACGGGTTGCCGCGCGACGAGGGCGACGTCCGGTGGGCTGCTCGCCTCGTGGGCTCCCGTCACCCCGCGCTGCTTCACTATCTCCTGGCGGGCGTCGCGGTGGTCCCGCACCTGGATCACGCGGAGGCGATGTGGCGCAGGAACGGCGCCACCGCGACCTACGTCACGCGCTCCGGCGAGGTGCTTTCACCGGCGGGCCGGCTGACGGGCGGTCGAGGTAGAGCGGATGACGGCGAGCACTCGCTGCTCGGGCGCAAGCGCGCCATCCGGGAGCTGGCCGACGAGGCTCTCCGGCTGGCCGGCGAAGTCCAGGCGGC
>LDXP01000090.1 GCA_001443385.1 Candidatus Rokubacteria bacterium CSP1-6 | reverse complement strand
TCTTCAGCATCAGCAGCCCGCGGATCTCCCCGTAGAGCGGATGCTCCACCACCACATCGATGGCCGTTCCGCCCAGCCCCACGATGGTGGACAGCTCGTCCTCCATCTCCTCGAAGCTGGTGTGCCGGCACGCTACCTGGGTGCTGGCGCGCGGCCCCGCGTCGAGCATCAGGTACCCGCGCGGCGTGGCGAGAATCTTGTGGCCGCGGGCCCGGAGGAGCGCGATGTCCTGCACGATCACCTGCCGCGACACGTCCAGGCGCCGGGCGAGGTCGGATCCGACTACCGGCGATCCCGACCGCCGCAGCACGCTCAGAATTCCGCGCCGTCGGTCTTCGCCGGACTGGATCCGCTCAACGCGCTCAGTGGCAGGCATACGGACTCACGAAATTTTTCCCATTAGTACACCAGAGGGAATGGGCTCCCGTCAAGGCCTCTCCGAAAAAACGCGGCCCCCGCCCGGTCGGGGCGGGGGCCGTGTCAAACGCGCGACACCGGAGCGGCGCCGGGCGTCTCGGATTTAGTACATGTCGCCGTGCGGCATCGGCGGCGCCTTCTCCTTCTCCTCCGGGAGGTCGGTAATCAGCGCCTCCGTGGTCAGCAGCAGCGACGCGATCGAGGCGGCGTTCTCCAGGGCGATGCGCTCCACCTTCGTCGGGTCGATGATCCCCGCCTGGAACATGTCCACATAGTCCATGCTCTCGGCGTCGAAGCCGTAGGTCGGCACCTGGGCCGCCTTGACCTTCTCGACCACCACGGATCCTTCGAGGCCCGCGTTCTCCACGATCTGGCGGATCGGCTCCTCGAGCGCCCGCCTGACGATGTTGGCGCCAACGGCCTCGTCGCCCTCGAGCTTCAGCTTCTCGATGGCCTTCGCGCACCGGAGCAGCGCGACCCCGCCGCCGGGCACGATGCCCTCTTCGACGGCCGCCCGGGTGGCGTTCAGCGCGTCTTCCACCCGCGCCTTCTTCTCCTTCATGGCCGTCTCCGTGGCCGCGCCCACCTTGATGACGGCGACGCCGCCGGCCAGCTTGGCCAGGCGCTCCTGCAGCTTCTCCTTGTCGTAGTCCGACGTGGTGTCATCGATCTGGGTCCGGATCTGCTTGATCCGCCCCTCGATGGCCGAGGACTTGCCGGCCCCCTCGACGAGGGTGGTGTTGTCCTTGTCCACCACCACCTTCTTGGCCCGGCCCAGGTCCTCCAGCTTGATGTTCTCGAGCTTGATCCCCAGGTCCTCGGTGATGGCCTTGCCGCCCGTCAGCACGGCGATGTCTTCCAGCATGGCCTTCCGCCGGTCGCCAAAGCCGGGCGCCTTCACGGCCGCGCACGCGAGCGTACCGCGCAGCTTGTTGACCACCATCGTGGCGAGCGCCTCACCCTCGACGTCCTCGGCGATGACCAGGAGCGGCTTGCCCGAGCGCGCCACCTGCTCCAGGAGGGGCAGCATGTCCTTCATCACGCTGATCTTCTTCTCGTGGATCAGGATCGCGGCGTCCTCGATCACGACCTCCATCCGCTCGGCGTCCGTCACGAAGTAGGGGGACAGGTACCCCCGGTCGAACTGCATCCCCTCCACCACGTCCAGGACGGTCTCGGCGGACTTGGACTCCTCCACCGTGATCACGCCGTCCTTGCCGACCTTCTCCATGGCCTCGGCGATCAGGGTGCCGATGGTCTTGTCGTTGTTGGCGGCGATGGTCGCGACCTGTGAGATCTCCTTCTTGTCCTTGGTGGACTTGGACAGCCTCTTCAGATCCTCCACCACCGCCGCCACGGCCTTCTCGATGCCGCGCTTGAGCCCCATGGGGTTGGCGCCGGCCGTGACGTTCTTCAGGCCTTCCCGGAAGATGGCCTGGGCGAGGACCGTGGCGGTGGTCGTGCCATCGCCCGCCACATCCGAGGTCTTGGAGGCGACCTCCTTGATCATCTGCGCCCCCATGTCCTCGTTGTTATCCTTCAGCTCGATCTCCTTGGCGACGGTCACGCCGTCCTTGGTGATCGTCGGGCTGCCGAACTTCTTGTCGATGACGACGTTGCGGCCCTTGGGCCCCAGGGTGGCCTTGACCGCGTGGGACATGATGTTGACCCCGCGGAGCAGCGCCGCCCGGGCCTCATCACTGAACAGAAGCTGCTTCGGCATACGCTTCCCTCCTTGGAAAGTTACTCGCTATTCGAGAATGGCGAGCACGTCCTCCTCGCGGAAGATCAGGTAGTCCTCGTTGTCGATCTTGACCTCGCTGCCGGAGTACTTGCTGAACAGGATGCGGTCGCCGGCCTTGACGTCGAGCGGGATCTTCTTGCCTTCGTCGGTGATCTTGCCGTTGCCGACGGCCACGACCTTGCCCCGCTGGGGCTTCTCCTTGGCCGTGTCCGGGATGATGATGCTGCCGTGCTTCCCCTCTTCCTCGTCCTCGCGCTTCACGAGGATCCGGTCATGCAGCGGACGAATCTTCATAGTACGCTCGCCTCCCTTTGGTTTACTTTTGGTCTGTCTTCCAGGAGCACTCGCCCTCATAGGAGCATTAGCACTCAACCGAGGCGAGTGCTAATATAGCCCAGCCTCGGGAACCTGTCAAGAGGTCTCGAAATTTAAAAAGTGTCGTATTTTTAGCCCCTTAGGAGATATCCCATGCCGCCCAGGATTCTGATCACACGAAGCCTCCCCCCCGAGGCCATGTCCCTGGCCCAGGCCCGGGCCGCCGTGGACCTCCACCCTGGCCCCCACTCCCTCCCGCGGGCCGATCTCATCGCCCGGCTCAAGGACAAGGCTGGGCTGGTCTGTCTCATCACCGACACCATCGACGCCGAGGTCCTGAGCGGCGCCCCCGAGCTCAAAGTGGTGGCCAATGTGGCGGTGGGCTACAACAACATCGACGTGGCGGCGGCGACGACCCGCGGCATCGTTGTCACCAACACCCCGGAGGTGCTGACGGAGACCACCGCCGACTTCACCTGGGCCCTCCTGATGGCGGTGGCCCGCCGCGTGGTGGAGGGCGACGGGTACGTCCGCGCGGGGAAGTTCGGCCGGTGGGAGTGGGAACTCCTCTGGGGAGCCGACGTCCACGGCAAGACCCTGGGCATCTTCGGGTTCGGCCGGATCGGCAAGGCCGTGGCGCGCCGGGCCCGCGGCTTCGGGATGCGCATCCTCTACCACGACACCGTCAGGGCCGACGCCGCCGCGGAGCGGGAGCTCGGGGCGACCTACGTGGACAAGACCACGCTCCTCAAGGAATCGGACTTCGTCACCCTGCACACTCTGCTCTCGCCCGAGACGCGCCACCTGATCGGGGCCACGGAGCTCCGGCAGATGAAGCGAACCGCCTACCTGATCAACGCCTCCCGCGGCCCGTGCGTCAACGAGGCCGAACTCGTCCAGGCTCTGAAGGAAGGCTGGATCGCGGGTGCCGCGCTGGACGTGTACGAGGAAGAGCCGAAGGTCCACCCGGGGCTCCTGTCGCTCCCCAACGTGGTTCTGGCCCCCCACATCGCCAGCGCCTCCCGCGAGACGCGGCTCAGGATGGCGACCCTGGCTGTGGAAAACTGCGTGGCCGTGCTGGAGGGGAAGACACCCCCGACCCCCGTCAACCCCGAGGTACTCCGCAAGTAGCCGCCAGCCGCCCGAGCCGCGCCAGCTCGTCCGCGGCGACCGCCGCTCCTCCGAAGCGCACCGCCTCGTAGACCCGGGTGATCTCCTCGACGGTGGCCCTTACCTCGGGGAGGCCGGCCGCCACGCGCAGGCAGAACTCCCGCGCCGTCTCCCCGCGCCCCGGCCGGAGCCCGAGGCGGGCCAGGCGCCTGAGCATCCGCTCATACACCCACACCGTCGCCGGGCGTCGCACGGGGAGGGGCGCCAGGGCGACGCCCCGGCGCCAGAGGAAGAGCGCCGCCGCCAGCCCGAGCACGGCTCCCACGGCGATCGCCGCGCCGCGCTTCCCGCCCGGGAAGGAAAGCCCGCCCGCCAAGAACGCGCGCCGCCAGGCGAGGGCCTGCTCCCGTACCGTCAGGGACGTCCGGAGCTGGTCGCCGAGGCTCCAGTTGACGACGTAGCGGTGCCAGCGCATCCGGAGGGCGTCGAGGTACTGGAAATTCGTGCTCGACGCCCGCGCGGAATCGAAGTCCGCCCGGGGGGAGGGGTCGAGCGTCACCCACCCGCGCCCGGGAATCCACGCCTCCACCCACGAGTGGGCGTCCCACTGGCGGACGGTGAAGTAGCCCCCGTAGGGATTCCACTCGCCGCGCTGGAAGCCGTTGACGACCCGCGCGGGGATGTCGAGGGTCCGGAGGAGGACGGCCAGGCTGGTCGCGAAGTACTCGCAGTTGCCCGACCGGCTCACGAAGAGAAAGTCCTCCAGCGGATCGACGCCGGGCGTCCGCTGGAGCTCGAGGCTGTAGCGGAGCGTCGTCTGGAGGTAATGGGTGAGGCGGAGCGCCGCCGGCCACGGCTCGGGGCTCTGGCGGGTCACCTCGCGCGCCAGCGCGCGGACGCGAGGGGACAGGAGCGGCAGCTGGAGATACCGGGCGCGCTCCTCGTCGGACAGGGGGCGCCCCGCTCCGGTCGGCCGCCGGGCGGGCAGCTCGAGCTCGGAGAGGGCGCGATAGCGGAGCCGCGCCCGGGGAACGGGTGAAGTCACACCGTCGAGCGCGTCCACCCAGACGGGGCCGCTCGACACCGTCACCCCGAGGAGCCGGGGCGCCGCGAAGAGCACCTCGGTCCCGATCGGCTCGAGGTAGATCTCCTGGGTGATCAGGTACCCTGTCCCGCGCGGGCGCGCGAGGGAGATCTGGCCGCCGGGATTCCGCGGCAGCATCCGGCGCTCCACGTTCGTGACGCTCCATTCCCGTCCGCTGAAATGATCGAAGGCGACGCCGCGCCAGCGGAGGCTCTCCAGCCCCTCGGGATCGGCCGGGCCGTCGGGCAGCTCGACCCGCATCACGACCGACGCGTCCGTCTGGATCGTCCCGAAGGAGCCCAGCTCCACCCGGTCGGAGAACCCCGTGACCATCTGGCCGAGCCGCGCCCGGAGCGGCAGGGCCGCCTGCCCAACCCGCGGGATGACGACGAAGAACAGCGCCGTCAAGAGCAAGGACGCCACGGCCGCCGCCACGGACAGCCCCAGGAGGGAAGGCGTGACCAGATCCCGGGACTCGATGAGGGCCGCGGCCTGATCGGGCGCGTTCTTCTCTGCCTCCCACATCACGTGGTAGAGGACGAAGGTCCACGTCCCGAGCAGGAGGAACACGATGAGGATCAGGAGGAAGCCCACGCTCACGGTGAGGGCGGAGGCCGCGACGAGCATGAAGAACGACAGGAGGAGAAGGTCGCGGGAATCCCGGAGGGTGCGCCGCGTGTAGAGCTTGTACAAGAGCGCGAAGAGCAGGAGGTGGACGAAGCCGTCCAGGAGCGACTCCGCCAGATAGAGCAGGTCCAGGGCGAAGAAGCCGACGGCGAGGATCGTGATGAGGTGACGGTGCTGGACGACGGCGCTGACCCGGGCGCGGACCGCCTCGTGGAGCCAGCTCGCCATCACCACCAGGATGATGAACGGCCACCAGGCCGGCTCGAGCAGCCCGGCCAGCGCGAGCGCCGCCAGGCCGTCCACGATCAGGAGGTACGTGCAGAGCTGAAACGCCAGCCTGACCGACATGGCTACGCGGCCCTCCGCGCGCCCAGCGGAATTCGAATCTCGCGGAGCGACGGCGTTCCACTCGGAGCCGACGCCACCCCCTCACCCTTCCCCACTCGAACGCCCCTCACCTTTTCTCCTCGCCCCAGTGGGGAGAGGTAGGGTGAGGGGGGGAGAGGATTAAGGTGAGGGGGCTCGTAGAGCGCAAGCGCTTCCAGGATGCGCCGGAGCTGGGCTGGGCCGGTCCCCAGCGGAACAAACAGGCCAGTCCCTGTCAGCTCCACCTGGGACCCCTGACCGATCAGGTGGGCGGCCAGGGAGGCCGCCCAGGAGACGTCCGCCTCCAGCCGGTCGGCGTCGACGGCGGGCGGAGGATCCTCCAAGACCAACCGCACCCTCAACGCCGCCTCGGCTTCGAGCTCGCGCACCATCACCGCGCCGGATTTGGCCGTGCTCTTCCAGTGGATCAGGCGGGGATCGTCCCCCCAGCGATATTCGCGGAGGTTGTAGAGGTCCGTGCCGCGGCCCGGGCGCGGCTCCCGCTCGCCGCCCGACCCCCCGAGATCCCGCACATCCTCGGGGGCGAGCGGACGCACGGCCGGGAAGACCAGGACCTCGTCGAGCGTGATCGGATGCGTGGCCTTCAGGAAGAGCCCGAAGGGAAAGCGCGTCATCACCCGCGCGGCCGGCAACTGGTGGCGGCCCCGCCGGGGAAAGGTCTCCTCCCAGGAGAACAGGCGCTGCTGGCCGGCGTCGAGCTTCGGCGCGAAGAAGCGGCGAAGGGCCCCCCCGGTCGGCGCCGGGAGCTCCACGATCAGCGAGTACGAGGCCAGGAGGCGCTTGCTGTTGTATAGCAGGCAGCCGACGGCGGCCGGAGTCCCGGCAAAGATCTCGCGCGGTGCCGCGCGGTAGAGCCTGAGCCGCTTGAGGCACTGCTCCGACAGGATCCCCGACACCACGATGGTGCCGAGCAGCATCGAGAGGAGGAGGTAGAGGAGGTTGTTGCCGGTGTTGATGGCGGCGAAGCCGAGCCCGAGGGTGGCGAAGAGGAACCACCACCCCTCTTTCGTCGGGCGGATCGTGCGCGGCGGCCGGAGCATCCGCCACCAGCGAAAGAACCTGCCCATCCGGATCCGCTAGCCCTCGCGCCGGGCCGAGAGCCGAGCAGCCCAAGGCCCGAGGGAGGAGGGCACCGGAGGCGTACGCGGTTGTACGTTGAGGATGCCCGACGACTGAGAACGCCGGGATGCGACGGCTATCGGCACGGCGCTACCGAGGGACGGGAATTTCCTGGAGGAGGGCGTCGATGATGGCGTCGGCCTCCAGCTCGCTCCCGGCGGCGCGCTCGAGCCGCGCTCTCACCAGGACCCGGTGGGCCAGGGCCGGCACGGCCAGCCGCTTGATATCGTCAGGGACCACATACTCCCGGCCGTCCACCAGCGCCCTGGCCTGCGACGCCCGGAGCAGGGCGAGCGCCCCCCGCGGGCTCACCCCGAGAGCCAGCAGCGGCGAGCCGCGCGTGGCCCCTACGATCGCCATCACGTAATCGAGGAGCGATTCCTCCACGCGCACTTTCTCCGTCGCCGCCTGGAGGTCGGTCACCTCCTGGGCCGAGAGCACGGGCTCGATCTGCTCCAGGGCCGTGGCGCCCGCTCCCTTCAGGATCTCCTTCTCGTCGTTCCGGTCCGGGTAGCCGATCCGGATCTTGAGGAGGAACCGATCCAGCTGGGACTCGGGGAGCGGATGGGTCCCCTGATACTCCAGGGGATTCTGCGTGGCCAGCACCATGAAGGGGCGCGGCAGCGGGTACGTGTGGTGGTCCAGCGAGACCTGGTACTCGTTCATCGCCTCGAGGAGGCTCGACTGAGTCTTGGGGGTGGTCCGGTTGATCTCGTCCGCGAGAACGATGTTGCTGAAGAGCGGGCCCGGCTTGAAGACGAACTCCCCGGTCTTCCCGTCGTAGATGGAGACGCCGAGGATGTCGGACGGCAGCAGGTCGGAGGTGAACTGGATACGCTGGAAGCTGACCCCGAGGGACTTGGCCAGGGCGTGGGCCAGCGTCGTCTTGCCCACTCCGGGCACGTCCTCGATCAGAAGGTGTCCCCTGGCCAGCAGCCCGATCACCGCCAGCCGCACTACCTCGGGCTTGCCCACGAGGGCCCGGGCGACGTTGAACTCCAGCCGGCGGATCAGCTCAAGGGATGCCATGAACATGCTCCGGTACCTCCTAGAATGCTCTCCCTTCCGATGACCTGCAAGGCCGCCTGCGGACGCACGCCTGCCGCCCCCGTCAGCACCGGGCCCCTCAGGTCTTGCAAATGGAAAACCAATACCGGCCAACGGGCCCGGCTTCCTCTATTTATGGGTAAAATAACGACTAGTTATCCGGCCGAGGGTGAGAATGTGGGGTCGCTCAGGGGGAGCAAGTGCCCGTTTGGAACACTCCGGTGCCGAGTTGTGTTACCGAATGGCCAGGCCCGAGCGGCGGGTGAGCCGGCTCAGGCGGTGAGCGAGAGAGGCCTGGGCGGCTTCCTGAGCGCCCTCGGCCTCGGCCAGGGCGAGGGCCCGAGCCGCCACCCCGTGAGCCGCGGCGAGATCCCGGCGCCAGTGCTCGTGGTACTTGGCGATCTCCTCCCACGGCCGCAGATCGAAGCCCGAGGCGGAGGCAATCGCTTCGTTCCAGAACGCCAGAGCTTCGGGCCAGCGGCCTTCGCGCTTGGCGCGGCGGCCCAGCCTCAGCAGGAGCCGCTCTCTGTGCGGACTTGGGAGGCCCTGCCGTAAGGCCTCGTGATAAAACTGAGCGCCGCGCTCCTCGTCGGCGCCCTCCCAGAGGCGGCCGAGCCCGACGTACTCCTCCGGGGTGAGATCGAGCCCCTCCGGGTCGGCGAGAGCCCGTGCCACCCAGCCCGTCAGCGTGACGAGGGACAGGACGTCCAGCCGGTTATGCTCGAAGACGGGCTGGAGCGCTTCGGCACGGCGGCTCCTGAGATAGTGGAAGTAGAGGGAGGGGATCAGGGCGCCCGGCACATCGTCAACGCGCTCGAGACCCAGGACGCGCGCCTCGATCGTTCCGAGGCGGCAGTCGGGAAGGCGGGACGACCAGAGCCGGCGGGCCGGAGGCAGGAGATCCAGGTGCGAGAGATGCTGGGGCCAGGGACGGCGGGAGAGGACGAAGCGGGTCTCGAGGAGCGGGAGGTCGAACCCGCGGCCGTTGTAGGTCACCACGCCGTCGAAGTCGGCCAGCAGCGCGGCCATGGCGGAGATCAGCGCCGGCTCCTCGTCGAGATCGCGCATGAAGTACTGGGCGAGCACGAACCGATCCCCATCGAAGAAGCCCGCCCCGACGAGAAAGGCGTAGGTCCCCGTGCCGCCAGCCAGGCCCGTGGTCTCCGTGTCCAGGTAGAGGAGGCGCCTGGGAGCCGGCTCGGGCTGGGGCTGACGGCTCAGGAGCTTGAGCACGTCGGGCGGCGCTTCGAGCGCCGATCTCAGAGGAAGCTCGCCGTGCCTCACATGGAGCTGGTATTCGCGCCGCGCGACGAGGAGGCGCCCGTGAGAAGTGACCTCCTCCCGGCCTCCCACCAGCTCGGCAACCGACAACACGATCTATGCTCTCTTAAGCCGTGGCGAGAACCGAGCAGCCCAAGGCCCGAGGGAGGAGCCCACCGGAGGCGTACGCGGTTGTACGTTGAGGATGGGCGACGACCGAGAACGCCGGGATGCGACGGTTATCGGCACGGCTACGCGGTGAGGTGACGCAGGAGAGTCGTGGCGATGGCTTTGGCCCGGCGCCCGATCTCGTTGACGGGGCCGACGCAGGAGGGGCAGCCCCAGCGGCAGGGACAGGCCTGGAGCGTCTCGAGCCCCCGAGCGAGCAGCGCCGGCAGGATCTGGAAGAGCCCCTCCGCCAGCCCGATGCCGCCTGGCGCGCTGTCGTAGAGGTAGATCGTCGGGTTGAACTGCTCGGCCTGGAGGAGCCGGGCCCGCGCGCCCGGATACGTGGCGACGACGCCCTCGCCCGCCGGCGTCTGGTCG
>LDXP01000089.1 GCA_001443385.1 Candidatus Rokubacteria bacterium CSP1-6 | reverse complement strand
AGTACTGGACGAGCCCCAAGAGTGGCGGCCTCTTCGAGCACGAGTACAAGATCCCCGTGAAGCCCCAGGACTGGCAGCAGCTCCGGGACCACGTCGTCCGGTGCCTCCGGAACTTCTATCGGCTCCCGCTGCTCTCCGACATCCGGAAGACCCCCCGGGAGCGCTGGGTGATGATCGAGGAGATCCGCTCCTTCGACTTCGACGGGACGCCTGTCTACGGCGCGCCGGACTTCGCCTACTGGACGGAGGGCGACCGGCTCGCCCTCGTGGACTGGAAGACTGGCGCCCCCGACCCGAACTCGACCGCCCTCCAGCTCGGGTGCTACGCTCTCTACGCGCGTGAGGTGCTGCGCGTGGACCCGGGACGCGTGGAGCTGCTCGAGGTCAACCTCCGGGAGGGCGCTGTCCAGTCGCACCCCTGGGACGAGGGCAGGCTGGAGGAGATCCGGGGCCACCTCCAGCTCTCGATCCGCTCGATGAGGGCCTACCTCCAGGATCCGGCCGCCAACCTCGCGCTGATGGACAACTTCGAGAAGACCGAGGACCTCAGGATCTGCCGCTGGTGCAACTTCCGCTCCGTCTGCCGCCCCGAGCTTTAGCCCTTGTCCCCTCTCCCTATCAGGGAGAGGGCAGGGTGAGGGAACCTCCTCAAATGGATGCAGGTCGGATTGACAGGGAGATCGCCCGGTAGTAGCGTCCTTGGCGGGATGGCTCAAGAGATCTTGCGCATCGGGAACTGCAGCGGATTTTACGGCGATCGCCTCGCTGCGGCGCGCGAGATGGTCGCGGGCGGGCCCATCGACGTGCTGACCGGCGACTACCTCGCCGAGCTCACGATGGCCATTCTCTACCGGAGCCGCGTCAAGCGGCCGGAGACCGGGTACGCGACCACCTTCCTGACCCAGATGGAGCAGGTGCTCGGGACCTGCCTCGAGAAGCGGATCCGTGTCGTTTCCAACGCCGGCGGGCTCAACCCTGCCGGGCTGGCCGAAGCCCTCGCGCGCCTCGCCGACAAGCTCGGGCTCAAGGCGCGCATCGCATATATCGCCGGCGATGATGTCCTCGATCGCCTCCCGGCGTGGCAGGGGGAGGGCCACCCGCTCAAGCACCTCGACAAAGGCACACCGCTCAACGAGCTCAAGGCGCCGGTCGTGACCGCCAACGCCTACCTGGGCGGCTGGGGGATCGCCGAGGCGCTCCGCCTCGGGGCCGACGTCGTGATCTGCGGCCGGGTCACCGACGCGTCACTGGTCGTGGGGCCGGCAGCCTGGCGCTTCGGCTGGGGACGCGAGGACTGGGACCGGCTGGCCTCCGCAGTGGTGGCCGGCCACATCCTCGAGTGCGGCGCTCAGTGCTGCGGCGGAAACTACTCCTTCTTCCAGGAAGTGCCGACCTATGCCAACATCGGTTACCCGATCGCCGAGATGCACTCCGACGGCAGCTTCGTCGTCACCAAGCACCCGGGCACCGGCGGGCTGGTCTCCGTGGGGACGGTCACGGCCCAGCTCCTCTACGAGATCGATTCGCCCCGGTACCTGAACCCCGACGTCACCGCCCGCTTCGACACGATCCGGCTCGAGCAGGGAGATAAAGACCGGGTCAGGGTGAGCGGTGTCAGGGGAGACCCGCCGCCCCCTCATACCAAGCTCTGCCTCAACTACCTGGGCGGCTACCGCAACAGCATGACCTTCGTGCTGACGGGGTTGGACATTCCGGACAAGGCGAAGCTCATCGAGGAAACGTTCTGGCCGATGGTGGGCGGCAGGGAGGCCTTCGCCGAGACGGCGGTCTCCCTCGTCCGATCGGAGCGCGAGGACCCGGAGTCCAACGAGGCGGCGTTCGCCTATTTGAAGATCACCGTGAAGGATTCCGACCCGGCCAAGGTGGGCCGCGCCTTCAGCAACAAGGTCATCGAGATGGCCCTGGCCCACTATCCGGGGTTCACGATGACCACACCTCCGACCGAGGAATCTCCCTACGCGGTCTACTGGCCGGCGCTCGTTCCCGCCGATCTGATCGCGCAGGTGGTTCACTTCGAGGGCAAGGAGACTTCCGTCAAGCCGGTGCTGCCGCCGGCACGCTGGACTCCGGTGGAGGCGCCTGCCGTCTCTCTGCCGCCCCCTCCCTCCGGCTCCACGGTGCGCGCGCCGCTGGGCCGTGTCTTCGGAACCCGCTCCGGTGACAAAGGAGGGAATGCCAACCTGGGGGTGTGGGCGCGGCGGCCGGACGCCTACGCGTGGCTGCTCGAGTTCCTCACGGTGGAGCGGTTCAGAGAGCTCCTGCCCGAGTGCCGCGGCCTCGCCGTCGAGCGCTATCCCCTCCCGAACTTCCTGGCGATCAACTTCGTCGTCAGGGGACTGCTGGGCGAGGGCGTCTCCTCCTCCACGCGCAGCGATCCCCAGGCGAAGAGCCTCGGCGAGTACCTGAGGGCCAAGCACGTCGATCTCCCCGCCCCCCTCCTGTGATGGGGTCAGGCATGCGTATTTGCGTTATGAGCGCTCGGCCATCATAACGCAAATACGCATGCCTGACCCCATCAGGGGGCGGCCATGATGGCCGAGCGCGCGATGTCCTCGTAGCGGATCTTGGCCACGTCGAAGGCCTCCAGGTTCTCGACGAGCTTCTTGAACGTGATCTCGAAGGAGGGAAGGGTCTTCCGGGCGCGGGTCAGGGGCGTCGTGCGGGCCAGGATGAAGTTCTTCACGTAGGGGTGGTTGACCCCGCGCTTCTTGATCTTGGCAACGACGTCGGAGAGCGCCTCGTCGGCCTCGCGCACCATGTCGGCACGCTCCTGGCGCTCTTCGAGCGCTTTGGGCAGGGTCCCCTTCAGGAACTTGTCCACGCGCCTGAGGATCGGCGCGAAGGCCCCGCCGGCGAAGCGCGCGTTCTTCTCGTAGAGGAGCCCCAGCGTGATGAAGTGGGGCGACTCGAACTGGAAGGCGCAGTCCTCCTCGGAGTTCCGCCGCTCCTCTTTGAGGAGCCCCCGGTACATCCGGATGACCTCCAGCGATTTCTCCTTCAGGTTGTGGGCCTTCTCGGTGTTGAGCGCCAGGATCTGGAAGGCCACCTCGTGCTCCGGAATCAAGATGGCGGAGATGAACTTCGTCTTCAGCTTTTCCAGGACGGCGCGCCGGTGGTTACCGTTGGGAGTCCAGTAGAGGCCGGGCTTGGGCGACATGGCGACGATCGGGTCCACGAAGCGGTCGATCTTCTTCACCACCTCGTGGAGGCGCTTGACGTGGGCGGGGGAGAGGTCGCGCTGGTAGGGGGTGGGCTCCACCCGGTCCATGGGGAGGAGGCAGAAGATCTGCCAGTGCTCCCCCACGGGGTCCTGGTAGATCGCCAGCGCGTGGCCGCCGTCCTTCTCCACCTGCTCGGCCAGGTCCACTACCTGCTTGGACGGCTCCTTGTCCGGAAAGATCGCCCACTTGGCCATGTCGCCCTCCCCGCCGGCACCCGGCGAGCCCCTATTATATGCGCTACAATCACGCCATGCCCGCCCCGGTCATCCGCGCGCTGACCCCCGCCGACACGGACGCGGCGCTCGACGTCATCAACACGGCGGCGCGCTGGTACCGCGAGTTTCTCCCGTCGGATGAATTCCACGATCCCGAGATGACGCGAGAGCAGTTCGAGGCCGAGGCCCGGCGCATGACCTGGTACGGCGCGTTCGTGGAAGGCGCGCTGGTCGGCGTGATGGGGCTCGAGTACGTCCGGGACGCCGCGCTCCTCCGCCACGCCTACGTCCTGCCCGAGCACCAGCGGAGCGGCGTCGGCTCCGTGCTCGGCCAGCAGCTGGAGCGGCAGGTGGAGGGCGTGGCGCGGATCATCGTGGGGACCTACCGGGGCAACTACAAGGCGCGGGCGGCGCTGGAGAAGATGGGCTACCGGCTCTCCCCGGACTCCGAGGCCGTGCTCCGCGCCTACTACGTGATCCCCGAGGACCGCCTCAAGAGCTCGGTCACCTACGAGCGAACCCTCGAGCGCCGCCAGCAGCGCCCGTGATACCTCACACGGTCGGTCATGGACGCCTCCACGTCTCCCTGACCTCCCGCCGGCTTCCCAGGGCGCCGAAATTGAGCCGCATTCCGCCGTCGATGGGGATCTCGGTGCCGTTGAGGAAGCCGGCCCGATCCGAGGCTAGAAACGCGATGAGGTGGGCGACCTCCGCGGTCTCCCCCAGCCGGCGGGCGGGCGTCATGGCGACGGCGCCCTCGCGGATCTCCGCCGGCATGGCCGTCACCAGAGGGGTGGCGATCAGGCCGGGGAGGATCGCGTTGCAGGTGATCCCCTCCCGCGCGTACTCGAGCGTCACGGTCTTGGTCAACCCGAGGATGCCCGCCTTGCTGGCCGCGTAGGCAACCTGATTGTGCAACCCCCCCAGGGCGCCGACCGACGAGACGTTGATGATCCGCCCCCACTTCCTGGCCGCCATCGACTCGACGACCTCTTTGATCATGTTGAAGGCGCCAGAGAGGTTCACCGCCAGCTCCCGCTGCCACGCCTCGTGGCTCATCCGCGCGATCGGGGCGACGTTGTTGACGATCCCGGCATTGTTCACCAGGATGTCGATCGGCCCCAGCTCTCGCCGGATCCGCTCCACGCCTTCGTGCACCTGGGCCGGGTCGGAGACGTCGAAGACCGCCGTCCCGGATCGGCGGCCGATCTTCGCGACCGCCGCGGCCGTCGCCTCGACCTCGGGGAGGATGTCCACCACCCCCACGTCCGCGCCCTCCGCGGCCAGGACGAGCGCGGCCTCCCTGCCGATGCCCCTGGCGGCGCCGGTGACCAGCGCCACCTTACCCTCAAGTGACACGGTCCTGCCTCCCACCTAGCGCGTTCTATTCACGAACACGTCTTCCGCGTCCGTGTGGCCCCCTCACCCTGACCCTCTCCCCCTCCGGGGGCGAGGGGACCGAGGCGACTCCCTCTCCCTCTGGAGGGAGAGGGCGGGGGTGAGGGTGAGGCGTCCGTTCGCGCATAATCCGGGCGAGAGACCGTGGTGCTTCCGGATCAGCGTCGACATCGGGGCCTCCTGTCGTGGTGAGTCCGGTTAGCCGGATGGCGCCCGAACCACTCGCGCCGGCGCCGCCCGGCGGAGCACCAGCTCCTTCAGCCCGCCGTAGAGGCCCGCCGGAAGGAAGATGATGATCAGGATCAGCACGAGGCCGTAGATCGTGTCCGCCATCCCCAGGAGCTTCACCCCGAAGGCCACTCTGAGATATTCCGAGAGCGCGATCGTCAGCGCCGTCCCTACCGTGGGCCCGAGGAGTGTGTACATGCCGCCGAGCACCACGGCGAACACGATCTGGAGCGAGACCCCGATCCCCGCCAGCACCCCCGGGTTCAGGTACGTCAGATACTGGGCGTAGAGGACTCCGCCCACGGCGGTCAGCCCGGCCGAGAGCAGGGTAATTCTCAACTTGAAGCGCGTGACCGGGATCCCGATCGAGGCCGCCGCGGTCTCGTCCTCCCCGATCGCCTCGAGCGCGGAGCGGGTCATGCTGCGGTCCACCCGCCACCAGACCCAGAGCCCCACGAGCCACACCCCGAGCGCGATCAAGTAGAAGATTCGCTTGTCGGCGAACTGGATCGCCCAGGGGTTGAAGGCGCCGGCGTCCTTCAGGGTGAGCCCCAGCGAGCCGCCGGTCCAGTCGCGCTCGGCGATGATGAGGAGGCGGATCACCTCGCCCAGGGCCAGCGTCACGAGGGCGAAGTAATGTCCCACGACGCGGAAGCGGAAGCAGGGGTAGCCCAAGACCAGCGCGAGGAGGACGGCCGCCCCCACGGCCAGAGGCGTGGTGAGCCAGGGCGAGATGCCCCAGAAGTTCCAGAGGAGCGTCGTCGTGTACGCCCCCACGCCCAGAAAGGCGCCGTGGCCGAGCGAGACCAGGCCGAACCGGCCCATTAGCGACCACGCGGTGCCCACGATGCCCCAGATCAGGATGAGGATGGCGACGTGCAGGATGTAGAGGCGCGCCGGCCCGAGCGGCAGCCAGGGGAAGACCGCCAGGAGCGCCAGGCCGAGGATGGCGAGGGGCCGCTTCACTCGCGCTTCCCCAGGATCCCCTCGGGGCGGACGAAGATCGCCACGATGAAGATGACGAAGGCCACCACGTACGCCATCTCCGTGGAGGTGATGATGCCGCCGACAGAGATCACCTCGCTCATGAGGAGGCTGGCCACGACCGCCCCGAACATGTTCCCCAGCCCGCCCAGGACGCAGATCATGAACGTCAGCGGGCCGAAGGCCGCGCCGAAGTGCGGGTGCACGGAGTACTGGATGATCAGGAGGGCGCCGGCCAGCCCCGCCATCGCCCCCCCGATCCCGGAGGTGACGAGATACACCTTGCGCGCGTCGGCTCCCATGAGCGCCATGGCCTCCCGGTCCTGGGAGACCGCCCGGATCGCCGTCCCCATGTAGGTGCGCGTGAGGAAGAGATAGAGGCCGAGCATGGCCAGGAGGGAGACCGCGAAGGCCAGGAGCCGGGCGAAGGAGAGGAACATCCCGAACACCTCGAGGATCGGCAGCGCCAGGCGGAGGGAGCGGTGATCGGTCGCCCAGAGGAAGGTGGCGAAGGACTGGAGGAAGAAGAGGAGGCCGCCCGTGGCGAGGAGCTGGTTCACGGGCGGGCTCGAGAGGATGGGGGCGATGATCAGGAGGTGGACGAGGAGCCCCAGGACCGTCACGAGCGCCACCGCCGCCAGCGCGGCCAGCGGGAGGGGCCACGCGTAGGCGGTCACGAGCCAGTAGACCGCGTACATGCCGAGCATCACCAGCTCGACGTAGGCGATCCAGATGATATCCACCACGCCGAAGATGAGATTAAGTCCTAGAGCGAGGAGCGCCAGGACGCCACCGAGCAGGATCCCGTTGATCGCGGCTTCGGCGATGAGGATCGGCTCCATCAGATTCCCACGTACGCTTTCCGCACGAAGTCCTGCTCGGCGAGGTCGGCGGATCGCCCCTCGACCTTGATCCGGCCCACCTCGAGGAGGTAGGCCCGGTCCACCAGGCTCAGGACCTGGCGGACGTTCTGCTCCACGATCAGGATCGTGTACCCCTCCTGGCGGACCCGGCGGATCAGCTCGAACAGGCGGAGGACCATGACGGGCGCCAGGCCGAGCGACGGCTCGTCGAGCAGGATGAGCTTCGGCTTCGACATGAGGGCGCGGCCGATGGCCAGCATCTGCTGCTCGCCCCCCGACAGCGTGCCCGCCCGCTGGCGCCGCCGCTCGGCGAGCACCGGGAAGAGGTCGTACACGCGGCCGACGGTCTCGGCGTAGTGCCGGCGTGAGGCCGGGAGGAACCCGCCCATCTTGAGGTTCTCCTCCACGGTGAGCCGGGGGAAGATCCGCCGCCCCTCGGGGACATGGGCGATCCCGTGGGCGACGATCTCGTGGGCGCGGCGGCCGGCAAAGGAGCGGCCGTCAAGGCGGAGGTCGCCGGTGCGGATGGGGACTAGGCCGGAGATGACGCGCATCAAGGTCGTCTTGCCCGCGCCGTTGGGCCCCACCACCGCGACCGCCTCGCCGGCGTTCACGGTGAGGGTCACGTCCCAGAGCGCGGTGAACTCCCCGTACCCCGCCGTCACTCCCTGAAGTTCGAGCATCTGCCTCCCCGCGATCGTTCTCACCCCCTCACCTTTATCCTCTCCCCCAGTGGGGGAGAGGGCAGGGTGAGGGGGTCATCCGAGCGCTATTTTTTCTCCCAGGTACGCTTCTATCACCTTGGGATCCTCGGCCATCGCGCGGGGCGCCCCCTCGGCGATCTTCTCGCCGTGGTCCAGGACCACGACCCGGTCCACGACCCTCATGAGCGTGGCCATGATGTGCTCCACCCAGATGATCGTGATTCCCATCTCATCGCGGATCCGCCGGAGGGTGTCGGCCGCCTGGCGAATCTCCTCGAGGTCCAGGCCGCCCAGCGTCTCGTCGGCCAGGAGAAGTTTCGGCCCGGTGGCCAGGGCGCGCGCCAGCTCCAGCTTCTTGAGCCCGGCGGCGCCGAGTAGCCCCGGCCGCGCCTCCCCGTCGGCGGGAAGCCCGACGAGGCGAAGGACATCCTTCGCACGGGACCGGGCGACGGCATCGGGCTCGCGCGTCATGTGGCCGAAGTGGGCCGCCAGGGCGACGTTCTCGAGGATAGACAATTTCCTGAAGGGGCGGGGAATCTGGAAGGTGCGGGCGATCCCGCGGTGGCAGATCGCGTCCGGGGTGAGGCCGGCGATCTCCTCACCCCGGAAGCGAATGGAGCCGCCGGAGGGCCCGAGCGCGCCGGAGATGCAGTTGAAGAGCGTCGTCTTCCCCGACCCGTTGGGGCCGATCAGGCCGACAAACTCCCCCTCGCGCACCTCGAAGGAGACACCCTGAAGAGCCCGGAACCCTCCGAACGTCTTCGAGACGTTCTGGACCGAGAGCAACTCGTCTCAGCGCGCCGCGTAGGGAGAGGTCGCGGGCAGCGGCAGCACCGGGCTCGCGGTCGAGATGGCCTTCGGGTAGACGATCTGGGTCTTGCCGCCGATGTATTGCATGATCACCAGCGACGCGCGGAGGCTCTGCCCCCGCATCTCGTGGCCGGGGCCGGCGAACTTCACCCCGTAGCCCTGGATCGTGCCGCCCTCGGGGATGTCGGTCTCCAGCGCCGCCTTCTGGATCGCCTCCGGGCTCCACCCCCCGTGCTTCTGGATCGCCCGCGGGAGGACGTCGGTCAGAAGGATCCAGGTGTTGTTGAACCCCATGCTGGCGTGGGGCGGGATCTGGTCCACACCGGTCTCCTTCTTGTAGCGCGCCAGGAACTCGTCCCGGATCTTGCCCAGCTCGGCGGGCTTGTAATTCTTCGGGTCGAGGAGCTGCGAGGCCACGGGGTCCACGTTGAAGATGTGGTCCACGTCCTCTCGGAGGGCCTCTCGGAGCTTGTCGTACTGGCCGTAGCCGGCGCCGTGGCCGACGATCGCCTTGACGCGCAGCCCCAGCTCTTTCGCCTGGCGGAGAAAGAGGGTGATGTCAGGGTTGTAGCCCGTGTGGAAGAGGACGTCCGGGCGTGCGGCTTTGAGCTTCGTGACGAGGGACGCCAGGTCAGGCGTGTTGGCCGAGTACCCTTCCTTCAGCACCAGCTTCATGCCGATCTTCTTCATCTCCGCCTCGCCCGAGGCGGCGACGCCGCTGCCGTAGGGGCCGTCCTCATAGATGATGGCGCCCTTGACGTCCTCGGGCTTCATCTTGAACCGCTCCTGGGCGTAGTCGGCGATGAAGCGGGTCGAGAGCTGGCCGAACTGGCTGCCGGGCGGCTGAGCGCGGAAAGTGTACTTGAGGTCGCGCCCCTTGAACACCCCGTCGGCGATGGCGATGGTGATCCACAGCAGCCGGTTCTGCTTGTCCACCTTCTCCGCGAGCGGCACGGCGATGGCGCTCGAGTAGATGCCGAGGAGGATGTCCACCTTCTCGACGTTCAGCAGGCGCTCGGCCTCGTTGATGGCCACGTCGGGCTTGGACTGCGAGTCGCCCGCGACGGTCTGGATCTTGTGCTTGCCGAGCACCCCGCCCTTTTCGTTGACCATGTCGAAGGCGATCTTGGTCCCGATGCTCCCGGGGACCGCGCCCGCCGCCGCGAAGGGCCCGGTCAGGTCGTAGAGGACCCCGATCTTGATCGGCCCCGTCGGCCCCTGGGCTGCGGCGGGGAGATAGAACCACACGGCGGCGGCGAGAGTCGCCAGGGCTAGGGAAGCCAGGGAGAGTACCCGGAGCGTCCGTCCTCGCTTCATGCTGTCGCCCTCCATAGTTCGCGGAAAAGGGTTCGCGGGAAAAGTGGCCATCACCGTAGCACGGCACCCGGGGGGCGTCAACGGCCCCTCACCCTGCCCTCTCCCCCGTCGGGGGAGAGGATGAAGGTGAGGGGGGAAGCGGCCGCGCCAGGATCATCCATTCAAGCCCTTGGCGCTTGTCCACGGAGGCTTGGGGCCGGTACGTTTCCACGAACGTGAAATGCGGGGCGAAGAGGCGGCGGAGCTCGGCCTCGCTCGTGGGGAACGGGGGGCCGTCGGTCCCGTCGCGGAGCGGGTAGAAGCAGGCGAGGAGCCAGCCGTCGGGCTTCAGGATCTCGCTGACCAGCCGGACGTACTCGGCGCGGCGAGACG
>LDXP01000088.1 GCA_001443385.1 Candidatus Rokubacteria bacterium CSP1-6 | reverse complement strand
CGCCGGACCACTGGCTGGGGTCAGGCCTGCGTTTTTGCGTTGGTCCTCCGGCGGGATCACGGTGGAAAGCTTACCTCAGAAGGTCGGCTGGCCCCATTGCCCTTTTCCGTGACACATAGTAGGCTACCGACTTGTCACGTTGCCCCAACCACGGTAAAGACCAACCGAAGCTGACGAGGAGGACCAAGTATGAGCGAGTTGAGCCGAAGGGATGTCCTGAAACTGGGAGCGGTCGGGGCCGGCGGGGCCGTGGCGGGCCTCGGCTTTCCCACCGTCATCCGGGCCCAGGCCAAAGAAGTCGTCATGCTGGGCATCTGGCCGTTCACCGGGGCCTTCTCCGACGTGGGGCCCATCCTCGACCGCGGCATGAAGATGGCGCTGGATGAGCGTGGGATGAAGATCCTCGGGCGGCCTATCAAGTACATCACCCGCGACTCCGCGACCCAGGCCGGCGCGTCAACCCGACGGGTCGAGGAAGCGGTGGACGGCGAGGGGGCCAAGTTCGTTATCGGCCCCTGGTCCTCCGGCGTCGCCCTGGCCGTCTCCGAGGTGGCCAAGCGGAAGAAGGTCCTCCACTACTTCAGCGGCGGCACCGAGGACATCTCCGGCGCCCGCTGCCACCGCTACTCCTTCCAGTGGGCGGCGAGCCCCTACACCGCGGCCAAGACCGTCGTGGACACCTTCATGAAGGCCAACCCCAAGGCCAAGCGCTGGCACCTGCTCGTCGCCGACTACGCCTTCGGCTGGTCGGTGGAGAAGTACATCAAGGAGGTCGGGAAGACCCACGGCCTCGAGTTCGTGGGCGCCGACCGTCACCCGCTGGGCGAGCGCGAGTTCTCGAACTACGTCACCAAGGCGGCCGGGAACAAGCCCGACGTGGTGGCCATGATCAACTTCGGCCTGGACGCCGTCACCGCCGCCCGCGAGATCTTCAACTTCGGCCTCACCCCGAAGCTCCCGCTGATCATGAGCTGGTCGTCCGGGGTGGAGGAGCTGGTGCAGCTCACGCCGGAGATCCGGGAGAACATCTGGGTCGGCTCCAACTTCTATTACACGGCCGACACACCCGTAGCCAAGGAGTTCGTCAAGAGCTACCAGGCCAAGTTCGGCAACCCGCCGGGCTATGCCCCGTCGGCCGCCTACGGCATGACGCGGATGATGCTGCACGGCTTCGACAAGGCCAAGTCCACAGAGGTACCCGACGTCATCAAGGCCCTCGAGGGGATCGAGGTGAACGACCTGGTGGGGCGGATGAGGGTGGATGCCAAGACGCACCAGACGCTCCGCCCGTTCTTCTTCATGCGCTGCAAGTCGAAGTCGGCCATGAAGAACCCGATGGACTTCGCCGACATCATCGCCACCGGCGACACGCCGCTGCCGGCGGAGTACGCGGCGTGCAAGGACATCGGTAGCTTCTGAGCCAGCTCCTCGGCTCGGTCCTGAACGGGATCGCGACGGGCATGCTCTATGCCCTCATGGGGCTCGGCCTGTCGCTGATCACCGGGGTCCTGAACATCCCCAACTTCGCCCACGGCGCGCTCTTCGCCGTGGGCGCCTATTTTCTCTTCAGCGCGATCCACGTCGTCGGGAACTTCTGGCTGGCCCTCGTGCTGGCACCGGTCGGCGTGGCGCTGCTGGGGCTCGCCATCGAATACGCGGGGATCCGGCCGCTCTACGCCGCCGGTCACGACTACCAGCTGCTCTTCACCTTCGGTCTGTCGCTCATCCTGGGCGAGGGGATCATCGTCGTCTGGGGGCCCATCGGTTTCAGCCAGCTCCCGCCCTCCATCCTCCGCGGCGGCCTCGACCTGGGCTTCATCTTCTACCCCAAGTACCGCCTCTTCGTGATGGTGATGGCCGGGCTCCTCGTCCTCTCCACGTGGCTCTTCCTCGAGAAGACCCGCTACGGCGCCATCATGCGCGCCGGCATCGAGAACAAAGAAATGGTCTCGCTGCTCGGCATCGACATCCACCGGCTCTTCACCGCGGCCTTCGCCCTCGGCGCCTACCTGGCCGGGATCGCCGGGGCGCTCACCGCGCCTATCCGCGGCCTCTCGCCCTCGATGGGCGTGGACATGCTCGGCATCGCCTTCGTCGTGGTCGCGCTCGGTGGGCTCGGCAACCTGCTCGGTGCCATCGCCGCGGGGCTCATCATCGGGGTGGCGCAGGCCGTCGTCGCCCTCTATTGGACCGAGGCCTCGGTGGCGGTGATCTTCGCCGTCATGGCCGCGATCCTCCTCGTTCGCCCCCAGGGCCTCTTCGGCATCCGGTGAGCCGCGCCTGGCTGGCCGTCCTCGCCGCGGTCGTCGTGCTCCCCCTGACGGTCCGCCACGCCATCGCCACAGAGATCTGGATCTTCGCGATCTTCGGGCTGGGGCTGAACCTCCTCCTGGGCTACACGGGGCTCCTCTCCTTCGGCCAGTCCACCTTTTTCGGCTCGGCGGCCTACGTGGCCGGCTACCTCCTCAAGCAGTACGCGATCAACGTCTTCGTGGCGCTGGCCATCGGCGTCGTGGTGGGCGCCGTGTCGGCGGCGCTGGTGGGCTACCTCTGCGTCCAGCGCTCCGGCCTCTACTTCATCATGCTGACGTTCGCGCTGAACCAGATGTTCTACTTCATCGCCTACCAGTGGACCACCGTGACGGGCGGCGAGGACGGCATGCCCGGGATCGGGCGGCCCGCGCTGCTCGGAGTGGACTTCCGGAACCCCCTCGCCTACTACGTCTTCGTCGCGGCGCTCTTCCTGCTCTCGCTCTGGATCATGAAGCGCATCGTGGAATCGCCTCTCGGGAAGATCCTCCAGGCTATCCGCGAGAACGACGTGCGGGCGGAGGCGGTGGGCTACGACGTGCCGAGCTTCAAGCTGCTCGCCTTCATCATCGGCGGGGGCTTCTCCGGCCTGGCCGGCGTGCTCTACGCGATGCTGTTCGGCATCGTCCCACTGGAGGCGATCGGGTTCGTCTTCTCGGGGAACGTGGTCTTCGCCACCCTCATCGGGGGCAGCGGCTCGCTCTACGGGCCGATCATCGGCTCCTTCGTTTTCATCTGGCTCTCCGAGTCCGTGAGCGTCGTGTGGGAGCGCTGGCCGCTCCTGCTCGGCGTGGCGTTCGTCATCGTGGTCCTCTTCTTCCGCGGCGGCTGCGTGGAGGCCTGGGCCCGCTTCTGGTCGTGGCGGGAGCGGCGTCGCGCTCTGGAGGGGATCGCGCAATAGCATGGCGCTCCTCCAGACCGAAACCCTCACCAAGGCCTTCGGCGCCCTGACGGCGGTCAACGGCGTCACGCTGGAGGTCCAGGCCGGCACCCTCCACTCGATCATCGGCCCCAACGGCGCCGGGAAGACGACGCTGTTCAACCTCCTGACGGGGCAGTTCCCGCCGACGTCAGGCCGGATCGTCTTCGACGGGCGTGACATCACCGGGACGCCGGCCCACCGGATCGCCCATCTGGGCCTCGCCCGCTCCTTCCAGCGCACCAACGTCTTCCCCGCCCTCTCGCTCCTGGACAACGCCTGGATCGCGGCCTTCGCGCGGGGCCGGTCCTGGCGGGGGCTCGTGTGGCGGCGGAGCGACGGCTACGCCGAGGTCGCCGAGCGCGCGCGGGCGGCGCTGGCGGACGTCGGGCTCGCCGACAAGGCCGACCAGCCGGCGCGCGAGATCTCCCACGGCGAGCAGCGGCAGCTCGAGCTGGCCATCGCGCTGGCCGCGGCGCCCCGGGTGCTGCTCCTGGACGAGCCGGCCGCCGGCCTCTCGCCGGACGAGATGCAGAAGATGGTGGCGCTGGTGCGGGGGCTCAAGGGGCGCTACACGATCGTCCTCATCGAGCACAAGATGGACATCATCATGGGGGTCTCGGACCGCGTCTCGGTCATGCACTTCGGGAGTCTCATCGCCGAGGGGACGCCCGCCGAGATCCAGCGGAACCCCGAGGTGCGCCGCGCCTACCTGGGCGGGATGGTCGCGGAATGATCCTCGATATCCGAGGCATCAACACCTACTACGGGCTGGGCCACATCCTGCACGGCCTCTCCCTCAGCGTGGCCGAGGGTGAGGTGGTGGCGCTCCTCGGGCGGAACGGCGCCGGCAAGACCACGACGCTCCGCTCCATCACGGGGCTCACGCCCCCCCGCACGGGGGAGATCCGCTACAAGGGACGCGACATCGTCGGCCTCGGCGCCCACCGGATCTCCCGGATGGGGATCGCCCTCGTCCCCGAGACGCGGGGTCTTCTCCTACCTGACGGCGCGGGAGAACCTCTCGATCGCACGGCGGCCGGGCTCGCGCTGGCAGGTGGAGGCCGTGCTGGAGCGCTTCCCGAAGCTCCGGGAGGTGCTGGACCGCAAGGGGCGGCTGCTGTCGGGCGGTGAGCAGCAGATGCTGGCCATCGCCCGGGCCCTGGTGACCGGCCCCGACCTGCTCCTCCTTGACGAGCCCTCCCAGGGGCTGGCGCCGCTGGTGGTGGAGGCGGTGGTGGGGACCATCCGTGAGCTCAAGAAGGAGCGCGTGAGCATGCTCCTCGTCGAGCAAAACGCCGAGATGGCGCTTCAGCTGGCCGACCGCGTCTACGTCATCGACCACGGGACCATCGTCTTCGAGGGCACGCCCGCCCATCTCCGCGCCGACCGGCAGGTGACCACGACCTACCTCGGCGTTGGCGGCTAACCCCCCCTCACCTTTGTCCTCTCCCCCACGGGGGGAGAGGGGAGGGTGAGGGGGTTGCGTCTAGCCACGGACCCAGGAACCACGCGAGGAGGATGGTCCCCGCCGTCCCCCAGATCACGAGCCAGCTCCAGCCGAGCGGCAGCGCCCCCGTCTCGGAGAGGATCAAGAGAACCAGGTTCACCAGGGCCATCGTCACCATCGCCACCACGTTGGCACGGTTGGCGGCGCGCGTCGAGAGCAGCCCCAGCAGGAAGACGCCGAGGAGCGAGCCGAAGGTCACCCCCGCGATCTTGAAGGCCAGCCACAGGATCTTGTCGAAGAAGGAGAAGCCGTAGGCCAGGAGGGCCAGGATCAGGCCGAAGGCGATCACGCTGAGCCGCGCGACGAGCAGGTAATGGTGCTCCGTCGCGCCCTTCACCAGCGTTGGGCGGTAGATGTCGGTGACGAAGGAGGCGGCAAGCGACCCCAGGGGCGAGTCGATGGAGGCCAGCACGATCGCCGAGAGCATGAGCCCCCGCAGCACCGCCGGCATGGCGAACGCGATGAAGTGGGGGAAGATGTCGTCGGGGCGCGGCACCGGCAGGTTCGGGTGCTGGGCGTAGTAGGTGTAGAGCCCGGCTCCGAGCCCGAGGTAGATGATGAGGGTGACGAGCGTTCCCAGCGGGGTCAGCGCCAACGTCCGCTGGCTCTGCCGGCGGGTCTCCACCGTCAGGAGCCGCTGCATGAGATCGTGGTCGGTCCCGAAGGCCGCCGTCGAGCCCACCAGCCCGTTGAGCACCGCCAGCCAGACGATGTTCGGATCGGTCAGAATCCGCGTCCAGAAATCGGGGGCGCCCGGCGCCGGCCCCCAGTTGATGAGGGAGAGCCTGCCGGCCTCCCCGGCGACGGCCAGGACCGCGCCCAGGCCCCCCTCGATCTGGGCGAGGAGGAAGCCCAGCGTCACGGCGCCCGCCACGAGGAAGGTCAGCGCCTGGAAGACGTTGGTCCAGACCACCGCCTTCACGCCGCCGGCGGCGATGTAGAGGATGGACACGGCGCTGAAGAGCGCGATCGTGGGCGCCATCGGCCAGCCGATGAGAATCGAGACGGCCAGGCAGGCCGCCATGAGGCGGACCCCAGAGCCCAGGAGGCGCGTGACGAAGAAGAAGATGGAGCCGGTGAACTGGGTCGCCCGGCCGAAGCGATAGCCGAGAAACTCATAGATGGTGGTGCAGTTGTAGGCGTAGAAGGCCGGGATGAAGAGGAACGCCACGGCGAACTTGGCCAGGCTCGAGCCCACGAAGAACTGGAAGTACTGCCAGTTCTCGCTGTAGGCGGTGGCCGGCACCGAGATGATCGTGACGGCGCTGATCTCGGTGGCGAGGAACGACAGGCAGGCGGCCCACCAGGGCACCCGGCGGCGCGCCAGGAAGAAATCAACCGTGTCGCGCTGCTCCCGCGTGAAGCGGACCCCGATGGCGATCAGGCAGGCGAGGACGAGGGAGAGGACGGCGTAGTCGGGCCAGGTCAGCGAGCTCGAGCCGGGAACCCCAGTGGGCATGGGCCGGGTTCATGATAGCCCCGGCCCCGGCTCCCGGCCCAGGGTTTACGGCTTGCGGACGTTCCGCTCCGGCGCGGCGTTCTCCAGCTCCTTCATCCGAAGCTTCTGGACCAGGTCGTCGTACGAGGACGTCTGGATCACCCGGTTGAACTGGGCGCGGTAGGTACTCACGAAGCTCATCCCGTCGATCAGCACGTCGTACACCGCCCAGCGCGAGCTGACCAGGTGCAGGCGGTACTCGATGGGGAGCTCCCCTTTCCGGCCGGTGAGAATCTTCGAGCGGACCGTGGCGTAGTCGCCATCCACCGTCTCGCCGACGTACACCATGCGCTCGGCGGAGTAGTTCTCGAGCTTCCCGAAGTACACGCGCTCGAGCAGATCCGCGAAGAGCCGCACGAACTCATCGCGCTGCTCGGCGGTCCGGTCGGTCCAGTGGCGCGCCAGGGAGCGCCGGGCCATCTCCTGAAAGTCGAACAGGTTCTCGGCGATCCGGCGGATCTCGATGCGGCGTCGCTCCGCCGCCGCCGGCCGTCCCAGGTCGGCGTCCTCCGCCACCTGCGCCACCTGCTCGACGGCGACCCTGATGACCTCCGTCGGGGTGGCCATCGATGCGGGGTTAGCGGACGCGAGAAGGAGCCACGCTGCGAGAGCTTTCTCCATGGTTGACCTCCGTCGGTAAGAGTCGGGTTCGGTCCGCCACCCGGCTACGGCAGCATACCCTGTGCCAGTCCCGGGTGCCGTCCAACCCCCTGTAATTTGGAGGTTGACACGCTGTCGGCCTGCGAACATAGTCAGCGGAAAATCACGGGCGTCAGGAGCCCAACGAATGCCGACAGGGGTGGCGGTCGGGGTAGATCTGGGCGGGACGCGAGTCCGGGTGGTGGCGAGCGCGGCCGGATGGTCACGCCGGGTCCAGACCCGCGCGCCCTCCCTGACCGACCTGCCGGGATTCCTCAGGCGCCTCTGGCGGCGGTGGGGGCTGTCACCCGGGGGCGTGGCCGCGCTCGTGGTCGCCGCCAAAGGCGTCTGGACACCAGCCGAGCAGCGGCTTGAGGAGCGGCGGCTGCGCGGCCTCGCCAGGCGCGTCCGAGTGATCTCGGACGTCGAGGCGGCCTTTCTCGGGGCCCTGGGGGAGGATCCCGGGTTTCTCATCCTGGCCGGTACCGGCTCGATCGTCCTGGGACGGAATCGGCGAGGCCGGTGGGCGCGCGCCGGCGGGCTCGGGCCGCTCCTCGGTGACGAGGGCTCGGCCTTCTACATCGGGCGCTGGTGGCTCACTGCCACGGGGCGCAACACCGCGCGCGACGAGGAGCGTCTGCGACAGATCGCGCGGGCTCCCGACGCGGTAGCGCGGATCGCGGCCGTCGCCCCCTCGGTCCTCCGCCGCGCCGCCCAGGGTGACCGGCGCGCGCTCCCGTTCGTGATCAGCTCCCAGGAGATCCTCGCAGCCCTCGCCTGCGTCGTGGCCGAAGACCTCCGGCTCCGCCCGCCGGTCCCTGTGAGCTGGGCGGGAAGCCTGATGGAGAACCGGGCCTTTCGCACCGGTGTGCTGCGCTGGCTCCGTCGCCAGGGGCTCCGGGCCCGGGCCGTGCCGCCGGCTCAGCCCCCGATCGAGGCAGCCCATGCCCTCGCGACCCGGCTCGCGCGGGGGACGAAGCGATGAAGCGCCTCCTCGAGATCACCGTCTGCCCGCTGGAGAGTGGCGGCGTCGTGTTGCCCCTGAAGCGCGGCGGGCACCCCGAACGCATGGACGCGCGCGCCATCCGGAAGCATCTGGAGCGCCTGATCCAGCGGCGCGGTCTGGCTGGAACGGTGTGGCTCAGGGAGGACTGCGCCGGCGGCTGCCACCGCGCGGGACCGAACGTGAACGTGGACGTCTTCGTGAAGGCCCCACCCGGAGAGGAGCAGGACCACGTCGCCGTCGAAAGCCGGAGCTACGTCTACTCGCTCGCGTCCCTCCCCTGCCTCGCCCAGATCATCGACGAGAACCTGAAGCCCGGGAGATCCAGAGGTACGCGAGCGGCCCCGTCAGGGCGACGGCGACGGCCACCCCCGTGTTGAGTAGCCCCGCCGTGGCCATGGCGAGGAGCGCGAGCGCGCCCGGCAGCGCCACCGCCACCCGCGCGCCGGTCCGCCCTCCCGGGACCCGCCAGGGCCGTACCAAGCCAGGCTCACGCCGCCGGAGCGCGAGGAACGCCGCGAGCTCCAGGAGCAAGCTCAGCGAGTAGAGCCAGTTATCAAGGATGACCAGCTCCTTGAAGCTGAAGACGGCGAAGGCGCTGTAGATCACGCTCGACAGCACGACGGCGACCCACGGCGTCCCGTAGCGCGCGTGGACTCTTGCGACGGCCGACGGCATCTGGCCCGCCTGGGCCAGGACGAAGGGGAGCCGGGAGTTGGTCAGGAGGAGCGAGAGGAAGAGCCCGGCGGCGCTGAGCGCGGCGCCGAGGGTGATCCAGCCGCCGAGCCACGGCCCTCCGATCTGGGCGCCAATCCGGGGCAGCGCTCCCGTGTCCCATTCCCGCCACCCGCCGGCCGCGGAGAGGCCCACGCCGACGGGAAGGACATACGCGAGGGTGATCACCGGCAGAGTCAACGCCAGAGCCCGCCGGAACGCGCGCTCCGGGTTCCGCGTCTCGCCGAGGACCGTGGTGGGCGTGTCCCAGCCCGAGTAGTTCCACATCACCACCGCGAGGCCGAGCCCCAGCCCTTCGGCGAGGCTGGTCCTGCCGGCCGCCAGCGGCTCCCACGGAGCGAATTGAAGCCGCCCCAGGCCGACGACCACAAGCGCGACGATCGGCGCAAGCGCGAGCACACTGAGCCCCACAGCGCCCCACCCCACGACGCTGACCCCGCGGATGTTGAGGCCGGTCAGGATCCAGATGAAGGCCAGCGCGATCAGCCAGCGCGCGAGCGGCGTCATGCCGGGGAGCCAGTGAGAGAGATACTGCGTGAACAGGGCCGGGTAGACGGCGATGTCAATGAAGCTGTCCACCCAGCTCCACCAGCCCACCTGGAACGCCCAGAACGGGCCGAAGGCCCGCCTCACCCAGGTCACATACCCGCCCTCGTCGGGCAGCGATGAGGAAAGTTCCGCCATGACGAGCGTCACCGGGAGGCTCCAGACGAGGGGCGTGAGGATCAGCAGCAGGAGGGCCAGGCCGGGACCGAAGGACGAGACGGCGTCCTCGATGCCGTAGGGACCGCCGCTGACGTTGAAGAAGATGACGGCGGCGATGGGAAGGAGCCCGAGTTCCCGCCGGAGGCTCGCCGCCGGGCCCCCCGCGGTCATGCGTCCCTCAGACGGCTCCAGTGACCGCGCGAATAAGCGCCGCCAGCCCCTTCAGCCACTCGTCGAAGGGCGCCTCGGCATCCACGGTGATCTCGATCTTCCCGCTCGGGAGCTTCCTCACGCGGCCGGGCGTGGCGGTCCCGAGGGGGATCACCAGCGCCTCGCGGTGGATCCCCATGGCGTCGGTGATCGCGAAGATCTTCTCGATCTCCTTCAGCGTGACGGCGTCGAGCACGGGAAGGCCTCAGGGGCCGGATCTGAGATCAGCCGGGAGCCGCTCGCCTCCCGGCACCGTCAGCGGCGCGCGGTCGGCCTCGCGGAAGATCGTCAGCGACGGCACCGACGACTCCGTCGGCGAGACCCGGCGCTCCCAGTGGCCGGGAACGACAGCGGAGACGCCGAGGCCCGGGACCCACACCCGCCGCTCCGACACCCACTCCTCCCGCGGCCGGGCGGGAGCGGGAGCGCTCGGCGCGGGCCTCATGGCCATTGCCTTCACCTGACCGACCGCTGTCGACCCGGCGTCTCCCGCGTCGGCAGAGGCGAGAGGGCAGAGCGCCCAGGCGAAGAGCATCACGATCGCCACGCGCTTCATGGGCCTATGGTAGTCGGCCCGCTCGGCGCGCGCAACCTGTGCTATACTCCGCCCCAGGCCGCGTCCCAATGAGGCGAATCGTACTCGCTGTCGCCCTTGCTTTCAGCGTCCTCCTGGCGCCACTCGCGGCCGACGCGCAGCAGGCGGCGGGCAAGGTCTACCGGATCGGTTTCCTATCGGTCCTAGGCGCTCCGACCCCTTCGACGCCGGCTG
>LDXP01000087.1 GCA_001443385.1 Candidatus Rokubacteria bacterium CSP1-6 | reverse complement strand
CCGGTTTGGCGGGGATGAGTTTTCGGTGACGCTGCCCGAGACTGATCAGCGAGGGGCGGTGGAGACAGCCCACCGCCTGCGCCAGGCGATCCGGGCCCATCGGTTCCACCCGGTGGAAGAGGCCGAGGTGTCGCTCACCGCCAGCTTCGGGGTCGCCACCTATCCTGAAGACGGGCAGAGCGGAGAAGATCTCTTGCGCCACGCCGACGAGGCGATGTATCTCGTCAAGACGGGGACCAGGGACGGGGTCGGGATCAAGGAAAAGCAATGAAGCGCCTGAGCGTCCTGGGCTCTACCGGCTCCATCGGCATGCAGACCCTGGAAGTGGTCCGCGCCCACCCCGAGGCCTTTGAGGTGGTGGCGATGGCGGCCGGGCGGCGGCTCGACCTCTTTGCCCAGCAGGTCCGGGAGTTTCGACCGCATCTGGTCTCGGTGGCGGGCCGGGACGGGGCGCAGGAGCTGCAGGAAAGACTACGCGGCCTTCCGGTGAAGATCTGCTTCGGGGAGGAGGGGTTGAGCGAGGTTGCGGCCTACTCCGATGCAGAGCTGACCCTGCTGGCGGTCGTGGGGGCGACGGGACTCAAGCCGGCGCTGGCGGCGATCCGGGCCGGCAAGGACGTGGCGATCGCCACCAAGGAGGCCCTCGTAATGGCCGGGGCACTGCTGACGGCTGAGGCCGCGGCCCGAGGGGTGAAGCTCTTGCCGGTGGACAGCGAGCACTCCGCGATCTTCCAGTGTCTCGAGGGGGGCGGGTGGGGGGCGCTGAAGCGGATTATCCTGACCGCCTCGGGGGGAGCACTGCGGCAGGTCCCGAAGGAACGGCTGGCCTCCGTCACCCCCGAGGAAGCCCTGAACCATCCGGTCTGGAGCATGGGGAAGAAGATCACGATCGACTCGGCGACGCTGATGAACAAAGGACTCGAGGTGATCGAGGCGCGATGGCTGTTTGACATCGACGCAAAGCAGGTGGACGTGATCCTGCATCCCCAGTCGATCGTGCACTCCCTCATCGAGTATGTGGACGGGTCGGTCCTGGCCCAGCTCGCCCCGCCCGATATGCGCCTTCCCATCCTCTATGCCTTGAGCTACCCGGCCCGCCTCAAGAACGCCTTCCCCACGCTCGATCTGGTGCGGGTGGCCCCGCTCACGTTCGAGCCGGTCGATCGGGAACGGTTTCGGTGTCTCGGATACGCGTACGAGGCGGTCGCGATGGGAGGGACGGCACCGGCCGTCTTGAACGCCGCCAATGAGGTGGCGGTCGAGCTGTTTCTCGGTCGGCAGATCAGCTTTGGCGAAATCCCCGAGGTGATCGAGGCGAGCCTCGGCGGGCACCGGCCGGGGGACGGGGACAGTCTCGACGAGATCCTGGCGGCGGATCGAGAGGTCCGCGCGCAGATCGCTCGCACATACCGGGCCAGGGTGAGGCCGGTATCATGACGGTCGAAACCATCGTCTCTTTCATCATCATCCTGGGGCTCCTGATCTTCGTCCACGAACTGGGACACTTCCTGGTCGCCAAGCGGGCCGGCGTCGGGGTCCTCAAGTTTTCCCTCGGGTTCGGTCGCCGCCTCTTCGGTTTCCGGTGGGGAGAGACCGAGTACCTGATTTCCGCCATCCCGCTCGGCGGCTATGTCAAGATGGTCGGCGAGGACCCACGCGAGGTCGTGGTGGACGCCACCGGTCAAGCCTTCGATACCGCGGGCCAACCCCTGGATCGTCAGAAATCCTTCGCCCACAAGTCGGTGTGGGTGCGGATGGCCATCGTCCTGGCCGGGCCCGGCGCCAATTTCCTCTTGGCCGTGCTCCTCTTCTGGGGGGTCTTCGCGCTGGTGGGTCGCCCGGTCTTCCCGCCCGTGGCCGGAAAGCCCGAACCGGATTCCCCGGCCGCCGTCGCCGGCCTCCGCCCGGGCGATCGCATCGAGGCGGTGATGGGCGGTCGGGTGGGGACATGGGAGGAGATCGAGGCGGCGTTCCAGGCCTCGAGAGGCAACCCCGTGACGCTTCGTGTCGGGCGGGACGGGGTCCACCGGGACCTCACGGTGACGCCCCGCCGCAAGATCTTCACCGATCTTCTGGGCGACGAGCGTGAGGTCTGGAGTATCGGGGTCGGACCCTTCATCTCGACTGCCGTGGGCCGGGTGATGGAGGGATTTCCCGCCGCGCAGGTGGGGCTGAAGGTCGGCGACCGCATCGTCGCCGTCGACGGGGAGCGGGTGGAGACCTGGGAAGATTTGGCCCGACGGATTCACACCCGGCCTGGGCAGGAGATCGCACTGACGGTGGAGCGGGGCGGGACACGCTTCCCGGTCGCTCTGATACCGAAGGCCTCCGTACAGCAGGATGCGGGTGGTCAAACGGTGACGGTGGGGCTCATCGGCATCAGCCCTGTAGAGGGTTTCGTGTACGAGCGGATAGACCCGGTGACCGCGCTGGTCGATGCCGGGGCCCGAACAATGGTCACGAGCGTCAAGATCCTCTATGTGCTCGTGAAGATGGTGGAGGGGGCCGTGTCCCCTCGGACGATCGGCGGCCCGATCCTCATGGCCCAGATGACCGGCGAGCAGGCCCAGCAGGGGCTGCTTAACCTGATCTTCTTTACCGCGCTCCTCTCCATCAACCTGGGGATCCTGAATCTCCTCCCCATCCCTATCCTGGACGGCGGCCATCTCGCCTTCTTTGGCATCGAATTGCTCCGCGGCAGGCCGATCAGTGTGAAGAAGCGAGAGGTGGCGCAGCGGGTGGGACTGGTCCTCTTGGTGGCCTTGATGATCTTTGCCTTCTATAATGATATCTTTCGATTGCTCGGGCGGCCCTGATGTGGTAATCTTCACCGCCCATGGTTCACAGTTCACAGACTGGCAATTCCGCTTTTCCCGTGAACCGTGAAGTGAGAACTGTGAACTCGCTGCGCGGACAACGCGGAGGCTGATCCATGAAAGCACGGCGGAAGACGCGGCAGATCCAGGTGGGCACGCTCAAGATCGGCGGGGACGCGCCGGTCTCGGTCCAGTCCATGACCAAGACCGATACCCGCAACGTCGAGGCCACCGTCGATCAGATCTGGGCCCTGGAGGCGGCGGGCTGTGAGGTGGTGCGGCTCGCTGTCCCGGATGAGGAGGCCGCGGCAGTCCTGAGCACGATCCGCGCCCAGATCCGCATCCCCCTCATTGCTGACATCCACTTCAACTACCGGCTGGCGCTCCAGGCGCTCGAGCAAGGGGTGGACGGCCTGCGCCTCAATCCGGGCAATATCGGGGCGCGCTGGAAGGTAGAAGAGGTGGTACGGGCGGCGCGAGAGCGCCAGATCCCGATCCGCATCGGCGTCAACGCCGGCTCGCTGGAGAAGGAGCTGCTGGCGAAGCACGGCAAGCCCACGCCCGAGGCGATGGTGGAGAGCGCGTTGAAGCATATCCGCATCCTGGAGGATCTCGACTATCCGGAGATCAAGGTCTCCCTGAAGGCGTCGCACCCCGCCATGATGATTGCCGCCTACCGTCTCCTGGCCGAGCAGGTCGACTACCCCTTTCACCTGGGGGTGACCGAGGCCGGGACCGCCTTCCCGGGAACGGTGAAGTCGGCGGTGGGGATGGGGGCGCTGCTCGCTGATGGCATCGGCGATACCATCCGGGTCTCCCTGACCGAGGACTGCGTCGAAGAGATCAAGGTCGGCTTCGAGATCCTGAAGGCGCTGGAGCTCCGGGAGCGGGGGCTCAACATCATCGCCTGCCCCTCCTGCGGCCGGGTCGAGATCGATCTCATGGGGCTCACCAAGGAAGTGGAGCGGCGGCTGGCGGCGCTCGGCCTGAAGAAGGCGATGAATGTGGCGGTGATGGGGTGCGCCGTCAACGGCCCGGGCGAGGCGCGGGGGGCAGATATCGGGATCGCCGGCGGCAACGGGGTCGGCATCCTCATCAAGAAGGGGCAGATCATCCGCAAGGTGAAGGAGGCGGAGATGGCCGACGCCCTTGTGGAGGAGATCCTGAAGATGGCGGAGTCCGGCGAAGCGGAAGACGCCTCCCCCGGGGCCGGGAATCTCCTCACCATCCTTCCCAAGGAGTGAGTCTCGCCTTTTGTCTCACCATACCGTGCGGTGGAGTCGCCTGCTCATCCCCACGCTGAGAGAGGATCCCGCCGAGGCCGAGGCGGTGAGTCACCGGCTCATGATCCGCGGTGGGCTGGTTCGCGCCCTCGCCGCCGGGATCTATTGCTACCTCCCCCTGGGCCAGCGGGTCCTGGATAAGATCAACACCATCATCCGGGAAGAGATGAACCGGATCGGGGGGCAGGAGTTCACCCTGCCCGCGCTCCACCCCGCCGAGCTCTGGCAGCAGACCGGTCGGTGGACCGAGATCGGCGAGGAGATGTTCCGCCTGAAGGACCGGGGAAAGCGGGACATGTGCCTCGGGATGACCCACGAGGAGATCATCACCTGGCTGGCCGCGAAAGAGATCCGCTCGTACCGAAATCTCCCCCAGATCTGGTACCAGATCCAGGTCAAGTTCCGGGACGAGGCCCGGCCCAAGAGTGGCGTGCTCCGGACCCGGGAATTCCTCATGAAGGATTCCTACAGTCTGGACGCGGACGAGGAGGGGCTCGCGCAGAGCTACGAGCTGCACAAAGAGGCCTACGGCCGGATCCTTCGACGGTGCGGCCTCACCTTCACCGTGGTCGAGTCTGATCCCGGGATGATGGGCGGCGCCGGTTCCCACGAATTTATGGCCCCGTCTCCTTCGGGGGAGGATGAGGTGGCGCTGTGCGGATCGTGCGGCTACGCGGCCAATGTCGAGCTGGCGGAGTCACGGCCCGCGCCTCCACCCTTTCCCTCGTGGCCTGCGCTGGAGGAGATCGCGACCCCGGGGGCCAGGAGCATCGACGAGGTCTCGACCTTTCTTCAGATCGATCCCCGGCTCACCCTGAAGACCCTCATGGTCATGACCACGGCGGGACCGCTCCTCTGCCTGTTGCGGGGCGATCAGCAGCTGCACGAGCGAAAGGTCGAGCGTCTCGTCGGCCCGTTCCGGCCGGCGCATCGGGACGAGGTCAAGACGATAGCGGGGGTCGAGGCCGGCTTCCTCGGTCCGCTGGGTCTTGAGATCCCTCTGTTGGCTGATGAGGCGCTCGCCGAGGGGGTCTATGTGGCCGGGGCCAATCGCGAGGACGCCCACGTCCGCGGGGTGGTCCCGGGCACGCACTTCAGGGCGCGGCACGCGGATATTCACCGCGTGCAACCGGGCGACGGCTGCGCGAAGTGCGGGAGCCCGATCATGGTCGAGCGGGTGATCGAGGTCGGAAACATCTTCAAGCTGGGCACCCGGTATTCCACGCCGCTCAAGGCGCTCTATCTCGACGAGAAAGGAGGGGAGCGGCCCATCGTCATGGGGAGCTACGGGATGGGCCCGGCCCGGATCGCGGCGGCCGCCATCGAACAGCATCACGACCGCGATGGCGCCATCTGGCCCGTGAATATCGCCCCCTTTCAGATCCACCTCCTCACGGTCAATGTCAAGGATCCGGCGATGCGAGAGCTGGGCGAGCAGCTGTACCGCGCCCTCAACGGAGCGGGGGTGGAGGTCCTGTACGATGACCGGGATGAGCGACCCGGGGTGAAATTCAAGGATGCGGATCTCGTGGGGATTCCCTATCGCGTGACGGTGGGGAGCCGAGCCATCCAGGAAGGGCAGGTGGAAATTCGCAATCGCCGGACGAGAGAGGATATGTTTATCCCGGCCGCCGAGATCGCGCCCCGCATCGAGGCCCTCTTACTCCAGACGGAAGGGGGGTAGTTGGGGTCAGTCCTGGTCGGACGAGGAGGGCCGGGGCGGCTGCTGGTCGGAGGTGCCCTTCTCGGCCTCGGCTTTTCGTTCGTTGCTGCTGGTGTCCGGGGGGCCGTCAGCCCCCTTTTTCTCTCCCTCGAGGGCCTTTTTTCGCTCCGGACTGGCGTAGTCGTTCACGTACCAGCCGGTCCCTTTGAAGACCAGGGCGGGCGCCGACAGAACCCGTCGGACGGGCCCAGTGCACGCCACGCACGACGTGACCGGCTCCTCAGAGAACTTCTGGATGACCTCAAAGTGATGGCCGCAGACCTCGCACTGGTACTCGTAGATCGGCACTGGGACCGTCCTCCTTGCGTCCTGGGTGGTGTAGAAAGCCCAAAAGTATATTGTAGGCTCTTGGACCTTACGTGTCAACCGCGTTCCCCCCTTCCGGAGCGATGAGTCGCGCGTATCCCTCCCGCCCCGTCGTGGCTGTCGGTGCCATCGTGGTGAAGGCTGGCAAGGTGTTGCTGGTGCGTCGCCGGAGGGAACCGAGTCGGGGTCTCTGGAGCCTGCCGGGAGGGGCAGTGAGGCGTGGCGAGGGATTGAGGGAGGCGGTGGCACGCGAGGTCAGGGAGGAGTGCGGGATCGATGTGAGGGTGGAAGAGGTCGTGGAGGTGATGGACCGGATTTATGCCGACCGCGGTGGCCGGGTCCGGTACCACTATGTGATCATCGACTTCCTCGCTTCCTGGCGTAAAGGAAGATTGCAGGCCGCCTCGGATATCTCTGGGGCGTCGTGGGTGGACCCCGCCAGAATCGGAGACCTGCCCCTGACTGCGGGGTTGGTCCCGGTGATCACAAAGGCCCTGCGCCTTAGGCGCCGGCGGGTGGGAGGGAATTGACCCCTCCCTTTCTCCCGTGCTAGAGTAACGGTAGCCGCACACGGAGCTTCCCTGGAACACTGTGCAGGTCCATCCTATGCAGATCCGCCTGAACGGCCATGCCCGAGATGTAAGTGACGGGATCACCATCGCCGGGCTGCTCCACGAGCTCAGGGTTCGCCCTGAGCGGGTGGCGGTCCTGATCAACCAGGGGATCATCAAGAAGCCCTCCTACGGGTCCACGACGCTCCGGGAAGGGGACGCGGTGGAGGTCCTCACCGTCATGGCGGGGGGGATGGAGGAGATCCGATGACGGAACGCAGGGACACGCCGCTCAAGTTCGGTGGGAAGGAATTCACGTCGCGCCTCATCATCGGCAGCAGCAAGTACCCGGACCCTGCCACGATGCAGAAGGCGTGGGAAGCCTCAGGGGCCGAGATTATCACCGTGGCCATCCGGCGCATGAACCTGGCCACCGGAGGCTCGCTGTTGGATTATATCGACCTCAGCCGCTACACTCTGCTGCCCAACACGGCGGGATGCTACACGGGCGAGGAGGCGGTCAAAACCTCGTTCATCGCCCGCGAGATGGGACTGTCCGATATGATCAAGCTGGAGGTCATCGGGGACGAGAAGACCCTCTTCCCCGACACGGCGGCGTTGGTGGAGGCGACGAAGATCCTGGTCAAGGAGGGCTTCATCGTCCTGCCGTATACCAACGATGACCCGATCGTGGCCAAGAAACTCGAGGACGCGGGGGCGGCCGCCGTGATGCCGCTCGGGGCCCCGATCGGCTCGGGCGCCGGCATCCGGAACCCCTACAACATCAGGATCATCCAGGAGACGGTGCGGGTGCCGGTCATCGTCGATGCGGGGGTGGGGACCGCCTCCGATGCGGCGGTGGCCATGGAGCTCGGTTGCGATGGCGTGCTGATGAACACGGGGATCGCGATGGCGAAGGATCCGGTGGCCATGGCAACCGCGATGCGCCATGCGGTCGAGGCGGGACGGTTGGCCTATCGCGCCGGGCGCATCCCGAAAAAGCTGTACGCCTCCGCCTCCACGCCCCTCGAAGGCATGCCCGAACTGCTATAGCCGTCCTTCCCCGCTCCCCTCTCCGTTCCTCCCGGCGCAGGGGGGAGGACCGCGCTCCGTCCTTCGCTTCCAGGATGGTGATCTGCAGGTGGAAAGCCCAGTCAACCGCGCCCCGCCAGATACTGCAGGTAACGGGAGAACGCGGCGTGCTTGAGCGCATACCACGTCTTCCTGAGCGGGGGGACGGGCGTCTTGCGCCAGCTCAATTCCCCACTGCCGGGCTGCCATTTCGCGAATCCGTGGAAGCGGCGCCATTTCTTGCCGATGTCGAGGACATACGACGCCTCACCCGGCTCGCCGTACAGTATGTGTCGCCAGTGGGCAAGCACCTCCCTCCGCGCGTCATTCGGGTACGTATATTGCTTTTCGGGGTCCAGGTGCGGCGAGAAGAAGGGGAGGACTTCCTCCAGGAAGCGCCTGCGAATCACGCTCGGGTTGAGTGACGGCCCCTGAAAATAGAGCGGCCCGCGGGAAGGGTTGCGGGTCAGGTTGAACCGCAACGAGGCGAGGTCGGGGTCGGCTTCGAACCCGCGCACGATCCGCGTCGCGTCCACGTTTCGCTTGAGCAGCCAGTCGTCTTCCAGATGGAGGAAGATCTCGGTTTCCACCTGCTCCCAGGCCCATTTCACCGCCGTGGCAAAGTGGGGTTGGTCCGGGCAGCGGTGGGTGATCTCGGAGAAGTATTTCGCGCAGATCCTGAGCACGTCGTCGGTGGAGCGCCGCTCGTCGCCGATGGGGTCGATGTTGATGATGAGGCGGGCCCGTTGGAACTGGCGAAGGAACTTGCGGTGAAAGGATAAGAGGGTGAATTCCAGGATGTCCGGCCGCAGCGTGCCAATGGTTACGACGTCGATGCGCCCATGCTGCGGTTCATGGTCCATTCCGGAATTATGCTCCTATGACCCCGGGTGTTTTCCAACATGCGGGGCGCGGCACACGAACCCGTTATCACCATCCGCGAGCACTCGCGCTGCGCCGGTCTTGGCCGAACGCCTTTAGACCTCCCCTGCAGTATCTCCCACGCGGATCATACCCTCTGTAAGGATCTGCGCCCGCAGGCCGCCCCGGTGAATCAACGCCTCCCTGACCCCTGGGTGGCTCAGGCGCTCGAGGTCACCCTCCAGCCCTTTGCCGGCGATGGCGCGGACCTGCACGACTGGCACCGTGGATGCCGCCCCGGTCGGAGCGATGTGAATGGAAACCACCGTCCCTTCCCACACGGCACCGGACCTCCTTGTCCTCTTGGGTCTAAGAAGACGGGACATGCGCGAGTCTCAGCGCACGACCTGATGTGATCTATAACACGGTTCAATGAGATCTGCGACATGAAACAGATGGCAACGGATCTCGCGAATAGGCTATAGTGCGGAGCGTGGAGCCCGACACGCAGACCGGTCAACGGTGAAGCGATGAAAGCGCCCATCGAAGATCCCCGGACGTGGGGGTTGTATGTAATCACCGATCGCACACAGACCTCCGGCAGATCGCTTGAAGAGGTCGTGGGGGCCTGTATACAAGGGGGCGCCAGGGTCTTTCAGTTGCGCGAGAAGGATCTGGAAGCCCGGGAGATGACGGCGCTGGCCGAACGCCTCCTTCAGCTCATCACGCCCGTCGGGGGGCTGCTGCTCATCAATGACCGAATCGATGTGGCGCTGGCCGTGGGGGCCAACGGGGTCCATCTGAGCCAACGAGGTCTTCCGCCCGTCGTCGCCCGTCGTCTGTTAGGCCCCACACGGCTGCTGGGCGTTTCCTGTCACTCGCTCGCCGAGGCGGAAGAGGCCCAGCAGGGCGGAGCCGACTTCATCGTGCTGGGGCCCATCTTCTATACGCCGTCCAAGGCCTTGTACGGGCCTCCCGTGGGCCTCGAGCTTATCCGTGAGGTCCGGCCGAGGATCGGATTGCCCATCGTCGCCATCGGGGGGATCACCGCGGCGAATCGGTCGGAGGTGCGCACCGCCGGGGCAGACGGGGTCGCCGTCATCTCTGCGGTCATGGCGGCCCCCGATGTTTCGGCGGCGGTCAGGGCCTTGCGTGCCTAGAGGCCACGGGCCATGCCGAAGAAGAGAAAAAGCCGGAAGGGATCACCTTCCGGCTTTTCGCGTTATCGTGGAGGATGACTATTTTACGGCGTTCTTGAGATCCTTACCCGCCCTGAACCGTGGAACCCTGGCTGCTGGGATGCGAATGGCTCTTCCGGTCTGGGGGTTCCGACCATTCCGGGCCGCCCGCCGGGCGACGGAGAACGTGCCGAAGCCTACCAACGTCACCTTCTTCCCTCTCTTGAGGGAGTCGCGTATCGACTTCAGGGTGCTCTCAAGGGCGGTTTCGGCGGCCTTCTTGGTGATCCCTGAGGCCTTTGCCATTGCGGCGACCAGCCCCGCCTTGGTCATATCGAGTCACCTCCTTTCGCCTGGCGCAATGATCAAGACGGAATGACAACGGGGGGAGATGGGAATGGTTTGGATATACCAGAGAGGTGTATCAGTGTCAAGGAGAAAGTCGCCCGAGAATCGAGGCCGCCGGCCCCCTGGGGAGGCTTCGGAGGCTCAGCCGCGAGGTTCGGCATGCGGGTCGGGAGATTCCGCCTTGAGCCGGGTGCGCCACTCCGCGAG
>LDXP01000086.1 GCA_001443385.1 Candidatus Rokubacteria bacterium CSP1-6 | reverse complement strand
GGGAGAGGGTTCATTTTCCCCTGCCCTCTCCCCCTCGAGGGGGAGAGGGTCAAGGTGAGGGGGGAAGTTCGTGTTAGGGGATCAGGGCGGCGCGGGTGATGGTGGTCGTGTCCCGGCCGTGCCACTCGGAGGCGGCGAAGGCCTCGTTGATCTGGTCGAGCCGATACTTGTGGGAGAGGAGCCGGTCGAAGGGAAAGCGGCCGCGCGTCCGGATCAGGAAGTCCAGCGCCCGCGGGATCACCCACGGGTCGTACTGGATCACCCCCACGATCTTCTTGGACCCCCAGACCAGCAGCGAGGGCTCGATCTCCACCTTGACGCCGCGGCTGATCGTGCCGACCTCGAGGTAAGTCCCGCCGAAGCGCAGCATGTCGAGCCCCTCGGGGATCACCTGGGGAAAGCCGACGAAGTCGCAGGCCACGTCGGCGCCGCGCCCACCGGTCCACTTCCGGACGAGGTTCAGGCGCTCCTTCCGGTCGGGCACCTCCTTGAGGTTGAGCGTGTGGTCGGCCCCGAACGCCTTGGCCAGCTCGAGCCGCCCCGCCAGTTGGTCCACCACGATGACCGACGCGGCGCCCATCTCCTTGGCGACCGCCGTCGCCTGGACCCCGAGCCCTCCCGCCCCCTGGATCACCACGCTGTCGCCGAAGCGGAGGCCGGTCTTGTGGAGGCCGTAGATCACCTGGGAGAGCGCGCAGTTCACCGGCGCGACGATTTCGTCGGAGAGCTCGTCGGGGACCTTGAAGAGGAAGCCGCCGGGGCGGAGGTAGTAGTACTGGGCGAAGGCGCCGTGGAAGTGGGGAAAGGTGCGGGGTCCGCGCGGGCGTTCCACCTTGTTGGGGCAGGAGGCGGGCTCGTTGTTCAGGCAGGCGTAGCAGCGGCCGCACGGGTAGAAGTAGCAGTAGGCGACGCGATCGCCTTCCTTGAGCGGCTCGCCGAGCGAGTCCGTCTTGATCTCGGCGCCGAGCCGGGCTACCCGGCCGACCATCTCGTGGCCGTAGATCCAGCCGTCGTCGGGGAGCTTGAGCGGCGCGTCGCCCCGCCAGAAGTGGAGGTCCGAGCCGCAGATGTTGGCGACGCTGACGCGGACAAGGATCCCCCGCGGCTCGACCTCGGGGAGCGGGAGCTCGGTGAGCTCGAACGGCTTGCCGGGACCATGGAAGACGGCGGCCTTGCCGGTAGCGGCCATGGGGAGACCCTCCTAGAGATCGGATTCGAGCCGGCGCACCCGGCGGTCGAGATCTCCGTACGAGACGGTTATGAGAGCGGTCAGATCCGTTCGCGTCTGGCGGATCTCCTCACGGAGGTTCTCCTCGACTCGATCAACGCGCTCGGCCAGTGATGACACGCCTTCGGCGACGAGCCTGACGTCGGAGCGCATCCCTTCTGCGACCACGTCGAAGTGGCGCCGGGTCTCGTCGGCGACGAGCTGGACGTGTGCCCGCATCCCGTCGGCGACGGCGTCGAAGTGGCGCCGGGTCTCGTCGGCGACGAGCTGGACATGTGCCCGCATCCCCTCGGCGACCACGTCGAAGTGGCGCCGCGTTTCCTCGACAGCGGGCTCGAGCCTGTCCGTTCGGGACGAAACACTCTCGAGTCGCGAGGAGAGATGTTCCGAAACGAGCTGAAGTTCGCCGCGCATCCCCTCGGCGACGACGTCGACGTGGCGCCGCGTTTCCTCGAATTGAGCTCTGATCTCAGGGTCCATGAGCGACGCCAGCCTAACATGCGGCGTTCAGCCGGCGCAAGCGTGTATCCGATTTCAGACAGCCGCGCGCTAGGCGGTGGGGCGGTCCTTGGCGAGCTCGAAGGCTTCATGGAGCGCGCGGACGGCGAGCTCGGTGTACTTGTCCTCGATGACGCACGACACCGCGATCTCGGAGGTCGAGATCATCTGGATGTTGACGCCCTCCTTGGCGAGGATCGAGAACATCCGCGCCGCCACGCCGGAGTGGCTGCGCATGCCCACGCCGACGATGGAGACCTTCGCGACCCGGTCATCGTGGGTGACGCCCTGGGCGCCGATGCGCCGCGCGACCTCTTCCAGGACCGCGACCGCCTTGGCCCGGTCGCCCCGGGCGAGCGTGAAGGAGATGTCCGAGTAGCCGTCGCGGCTGATGTTCTGGACGATCATGTCCACCACCACGTTCTGCTCCGCCACCGCGCCGAAGACCTGAGCCGCGATGCCGGGCCGGTCGGGAACCCGAAGGATCGAGACTTTGGCCTGTCCCCGGTCGTGGGTGATGCCGGTCACCACCGCTTGTTCCATGCCCCTGTCCTCCATGGTCACGAGGGTCCCCGGATCCGGCTTGAAGGTGGAGCGGACGTGGAGCGGGACGCCGTACTTCTTCGCGAACTCCACCGAGCGCGACTGAAGCACCCTGGCTCCGAGGCTCGCCATCTCCAGCATCTCATCGTAGGAAATGCGGGGTAGCTTGCGCGCGTCGGGGACGATGTTGGGATCGGCGGTGTAGACCCCGTCCACGTCGGTGTAGATCTCGCAGACGTCGGCCTTGAGCGCCGCCGCCAGCGCGACGCCCGTGAGGTCCGAGCCGCCGCGGCCGAGGGTGGTGATCTCCTCATCGGCGGTGATCCCCTGAAATCCGGCGACGACCGCGATGTGGCCCCCGTCGAGCGCCTGGGCGATGCGGTCGGACTCGATCTTCCGGATGCGCGCCTTGGTGTGGGCCGTGTCGGTGAAGATGCCGACCTGGGCGCCCGTGAAGGAGCGGGCGGGATGGCCCAGGCTCTGGATCGCCATGGCCAGGAGGGCGATCGACACCTGCTCGCCCGTGGCCAGGAGCATGTCCATCTCCCGCGGCTCCGGACTCGGCGCGATCTGCGCGGCCAGGGCGACGAGCGAGTCGGTGGTCTTCCCCATGGCCGACACGACCACCACGACGCGGTGTCCCTGGCGGGCAGTTTCCACCACGCGGCGGGCGACCGCCTTCATCTTGTCGGGGTCGGCCACCGACGAGCCGCCGTATTTCTGCACGATGAGACTCATCGGCGGCATCCTACACGACGGCGGTCAGCCTCGCAAGGCGATAAGCCCCCACTCAAATGCCCCTCACCTCTTCTCCTCTCCCCAGTGGGGAGAGGTAGGGTGAGGGGGAGAGGATGAAGGTGAGGGGATCATGAGTGGGGTGAGGGGGGAGAGGATTCAGGTGAGGGGGCCGGTCAGCGGCCGGGGCCCGGGCGCGGCCCGTCGTCGTCCCGGGGACCGTCGCGGCGCTGCCTCAAGCGCTCGCGGGCGCGCTGGCGCTCCTCCGGCGTCATCTGCTGCCAGCGCTCCCAGTTCCGGATCACGCGCTCCCGTTCTCCGGGGGACATGGCCTGGAACTGGCGGAAGCGCTCCATGATGCGCTCCTGGCGCTCGGGCGGGAGCCGCTGGAAGCGCTCGTAGGCGCCCTGCAGCTCCTGGCGGCGGGACCCGGGCAGGTCCTTCCAGCGCCGGAAGTCTTCGAGGATGCGCCCGCGCTCCTGCGGGGGAAGCTGGCGGAAGCGCTGGAAGTTCTGCCGGGCGGCCTGCCGCTCCTGGGGCGACAGCTGCTTCCAGTGCCGGTAATTCTCGAGCACCCGCGCGCGCTGCTCGGGGGTGAGCGAGCGCCAGCGCTCGAGGTTCCGCTCGACCAGCGCGCGCTCCTCCGGGGAGAGGTTTTCCAATCCCTGGATGGGAGGCTGCTGGCCCCAGGCGATCTCCGCCGCGCCGGCCGCCAGGAGGGCGGCGAGGGCCAGCAGCCGCAGCAGCCGGAGGGGTGGCGTCATTTCTTTTCCTCCTCCTCCAGGTACCGGAGCCGCTCCAGCAGTCGGAACCGCTCCCAGAATCGCAGGCGCTGGAGCAACTCGCGGTCCTTGGCCACTTCGACCTCGCTCAGGAGGTCCAGATTCTTCAGCATCTCGGCGTCCACGGCCTCATCCTTCGTCTCAGCCGCCCAGGCGCGCATCCCTGCCCCCGGCACGGGTGCGCGACCCGCGAGCCCGACCAGCCCGCAGGCGAACACCGCCAGCATTTTCCACCCCGTTCCAGCGGCCATCAGCCCTTCCGGCCGGGATAGAGCTCATCCAGACGGCGGACGACATCCAGGTCCTCCCAGAGATCCAGGCGCTCGATCACCGCGTACTGGCGGAGAAGGTCGAGCCGGCTCGCCACCACGGTCTCTTCCAGCGAGGCGAGGTCGCCGTTGCCGAGGGGGCCAGAGATCCAGCTCTGGACGCCCAGGATCAGAAGCACCCCCGCCGCGGCGGCCGAGAGCGCCAGCGGGACCGGGCGCCGGAGCCACTGCCATCTCCAGGGACGCCGCCGGGCTTCCAGTTTTTCCCCGAGCTCGGCGCGGTACGCTCCCCAGTGGACCTGGGGCGGCTGGGGCAGGGAACTCCCCAGATCGTTGAGGATCCGCTGGAAGTTCTCCGCGGCGCGGGCGCACTCCGAGCAAGCGGCCAGGTGGTCGGCCACGCTCCGGCGATCGTTCTCGGCCAGCTCGCCCCTCAGGTAGGCGATCAGCAGCGCGTCGGGATGCGGCGTCATCGCCATGTCAGGCGCCTCCCAATGTCTTCCGGAGCGCGGTCAGCGCCCGGTGAAGATGCACGCGGACCGTCGCCTCCGAGCACTTCAGCACCAGCGCGATCTCGGCCGTGGGCAATCCCTCCTGCACCTGGAGGAGGAGCGCTGCCCGTTGCTGGTGTGAGAGTCCGTCCACCGCCGCCCAAAGCCGGCTCATGACCCTGCCCCGGCCCAGCTCCTCCAGGGGATCCTGCGCGGGAGCGGGCAGCCGCTCCACCACCGAGCCCTCGGCCTCGTCCTCGGAGTGCACCGGCGCGACGACGCGGCGCCACCACCGATGCTTGCGCCGGTGATCGAGGCAGAGGTTGACCAGGATCCGGTAGAACCAGGTGGAGAAGCGGGCCCGCCCGCCAAAACTTCCGGCCGCCTGGTAGAGACGGATGAACGCTTCCTGGGAGAGGTCGCGCGCCTCCTCGGCGTCGCGGAGGATCGACCACGCCAGCCGGTAGGCCCGCTGCTGGTAGCGTTCCACCAGGAGGTTGAAGGCCGCTTCGTCCCGGCCGGCCACGCGCTCGCAGAGCGATTCATCGGAGAGCTCCACTGGGGCTGCGTCCTCTCGCGTTCATCTTCCCATACCGCCTTCACCCCCCCTCACCTTTATCCCACTTGGATGCCCCTCACCTCTTCTCCTCTCCCCCGAGGGGAGAGGCAGGGTGAGGGGTGAGAGTGCGCAGGCTCAAGGGGTCGGGCGGGTCGGTTTACTTGCCGTGCCGCTTGTGCCGGACATCGTGCCGGAGCTCTCGCCGGTCGTGGCGGAGGTCCCGGCCATCGTCCCGGCGATCCTTCACGTCCTCGCGCAGCTCCTGCCGGTCGCCGCGGAGTTCCCGCCGCGCCTGGCGGATGGCGTCCTTGTCCCCGGACTTGATCGCTTCGCGCAGGGCCTGGCGGTCCTCATGGAGCTCGCGCCGGTCCTGGCGGATCTCCCAGGTGTCCTCGCGGATCTCCCGGCGGTCCTGCCTGATGTCCTGCAGGTCGTCCTTGATCTCCTGGGCCCCGACCGAGGGCGCCCACAGGGCCACGACCAGGGCCCCGCCCACCGCGATTGTCGCCAGTGCCTTCATCGACCCGTCCTCCTTGGTGAAGTTTGACTTCTTACCCGATTGGACGGGCGCCGGGGGCGGGACGTTTACAGGAGGGAGGGGCCCTCTTTAACGCAATAACGCATGCCTGACCCCATTTACTGATGGGCCTCGGCGCGGGCCTGTTCGGTGGCCTTGCGGAGGGAGACTCCCTGGGCCAGCAGGAAGGCCCAGCCGAGGAGCGTCAGCGGGATGAAGCCGGCGGCGTGGTAGAGGAAGGAGAAGCTGACCGCCTCGACCCCCGTGACCGCGTAGATGGCCAGGGCCTGGACGATGAAGAACTGCACCGTGCCCACGTAGCCAGGGGCTGAGGGGAGCGAGACCGCGATACCGGTGAAAGCGAGCACGGTCAGCGAGGCGGAGGCCGGGAGCGCCAGGCCTACCGAGCGGAGCGCCGCCCAGACCGCCCCGGCGTTCAGGATCCAGATCAGCACGGTCCACCCGAGAAGGGGTCCCAGGTGCGGTCCGGGCCGGAGGCTCTGGAGCCCGATCGCGAACAGGGCCAGCCAGCGCCGGACGGTCGCCCCGAGCCGGGGGATCCGCGTGATCCAGCGATTCAGCGGCCCCCACCCCCGGGCGAGCAGGATCAGCATCCCCATCGCCAGCAGATCGATGGCCAGGAGCGTCAGCGCCCCGGTCTTGAGCCAGAGGGGAACCTTCACCACTACGACCACGCCGCCCAGGATGAGGAGGATCGAAAAAGCGTCCAGGCCACGCTCCACCGCCAGCGTCGCCAGGGCGGTCCAGAAGGAGAGCCCCGTGCTCCGCGCCGCCAGGTAGGCGCGCAGCAGCTCCCCCGCGCGGAGGGGCAGGAGGTTATTGCCCATGAAGCCGATCGCCGTTGCGGACACCAGGGGCCAGGAGGCCGGAGCCGCCGGGTGGAAGAACAATGCCCAGCGGACGCCGCGAGCCCCGACCATGGCCAGGTGGGCGGTTACCGATAGCGCGAGCCACCCCCAGTGGGTCCGGCCCAAGTGGGAGAGCAGCTCGGCGAGCGAAATGTTCCGGAGGACGAGGTAGAGGAGGCCGGCGCTGACGGCGAGCCCGAAGAGGAGCCGGACCACCCGCGCGCCCACCCGCCCGTCACTCACTGGTCTACCTTCATAGCATGACTCCGAGCTTGTTCGGGCGCGGGCTTTGCCCGCGCAACCTGGGGGGAGGTATCGGAAGGGGGGCGGAGCCCCCCTCCGAACAAGCTCACAGGCCGAGCTGGGCGAGGACGGCGTCGAGGCGGGGCGGCACCGAGATGGGGCGCGAGGCCGACTCGAGCGCGGTGTCCGGGTCCTTGAGGCCGTGGCCCGTGAGCGTCAGGACCAGGGTCGAGCCCGGCTCGAAGCGCTCCGCTTTTACCATCTTTATCAGGCCGGCGACGGACGCCGCCGAGGCGGGCTCCATGAAGATGCCCTCCTCGCGGGCCAGGAGGCGGTAGGCGCGGAGGATCTCCTCGTCCGTGACGGTCTCGATCCAGCCGCCGGAGTCCTTCATCGCCTCGACGGCGGGCCCCCAGTTGGCGGGATTGCCGATGCGGATCGCCGTGGCGATGGTCTTGGGCTCGGGGATCACGCGGTTCTCGAAGATGGGCGCCGCGCCGGCGGCCTGGAAGCCCACCATCCGGGGCAGCTCCTTGGCGCGCCCCGCCCGGTGGTACTCGCGGTAGCCGCGCCAGTAGGCGGTGATGTTGCCGGCGTTCCCCACCGGGATCAGGTGATAGTCCGGGGCGCGCCCGAGCTGGTCCACCACCTCGAAGGCCGCGGTCTTCTGCCCCTCGAGGCGGAAGGGGTTCAGCGAGTTCACCAGCGTGACGGGGTGCTTCTCGGCGATCTCCATGACGATGGCCAGCGCCTGGTCGAAGGAGCCGTCGACCATCAGGACGGTGGCGCCGTGGATCGCGGCCTGGGAGAGCTTGCCGATCGCGACGGCTCCCCGCGGCACCATCACGACCGCCTTGATCCCCGCGCGGGCCGCGTAGGCGGCGGCCGAGGCTGAGGTGTTTCCCGTCGAGGCACAGATGACCGCGCGTGACCCCGCTTCGAGCGCCTTCGAGATGGCCATGGTCATGCCGCGGTCCTTGAAGGAGCCCGTCGGGTTGAACCCTTCGCACTTCAGGTAGATCGCCAGGCGCGGGTCCGTCGCCTCGGGCAGCCGCAGGGCGGGCAGCAGCGGCGTGTTCCCCTCGAGCAGCGTGACGACCGGCGTCGCCTCGGAGACCGGCAGGAACTCCCGGTACCGCTCGATCACACCGGGCCAGGAGTTCATCACAGATCCCCGCCCTCGAACGCGTAGTCGCGCGCCGACGTCGCGTGTCTTATCACGGCTCGCCGCCCTCGACGCGGATGGAGACGGTTTTGCCGGCGACGACGGGTAGCTTGTCGATGGCCGCCAGCGCGTGCCGCATGTCCGCCTCGCGGGCCTCGTGGGTCATCATCACCACCGGGACGGCCTCGGCCGCCGCGCGTCCCTTCTGGAGGACGGAGGTGATGGAGATGTTGTGCTGGCCGAGGATGCCCGCCACCTGCGAGAGGACGCCCGGCCGGTCCAGCGCCATGACGCGGAGGTAGTAGGGGCAGCGGATCTCGTCCATGGGCTGGAGGGGGAGCGGGCGGGCGGCGATGGAGGGAAGCTCCACCGAATGGGAGGAGACGCCGTGGGCCAGGCTCCGGGCGATCTCCAGCACGTCGCTCCACACGGCGGAGGCCGTCGGCATCTGGCCCGCGCCCCGGCCGTAGAACATGAGATCCCCGACCGCGTCGCCCGTGATGAACACCGCGTTGAACACGCCCGAGACGGCGGCCAGCGGCGACGACGCGGGAATCATGGTGGGGTGCACTCTGATTTCCAGACGGCCGTCCGAGGTCTTGGCGATGGCCAGGAGCTTGATCCGGTAGCCGAGCTCGGCGGCGTAGGCGATGTCCTGGCGGGTCACGGCGGTGATCCCCTCGGTGTAGATGTCCTTGAGGTCCACCGACGTCCTGAACGCCAGCGTCGCCAGGATCTGGAGCTTGTGGGCCGAGTCCAGCCCCTCGACGTCGAGCGTGGGGTCCGCCTCGGCGTAGCCCTTGGCCTGGGCCTCCTTGAGGACCTCGCCGAAGTCGCGCCCCTCCTCGGTCATCTTGGTGAGGATGTAGTTGGAGGTGCCGTTGATGATGCCGTGCACGGACAGGATGCGGTTGGCGGCCAGCCCCTCTTTGATCGACCGGATCAGCGGGATGCCGCCCGCGACGGCCGCCTCGAAGCCGAACATGACGCCCCGCCGCCGCGCCTCGTCGAACAGCTCGGTCCCGTGATGGGCCAGGAGCGCTTTGTTGGCGGTCACCACGTGCTTGCCCGCCTGGAACGCGCGGAGGATGAAGCTCCGGGCCGGCTCCAGGCCGCCCAGGAGCTCGATCACGATCTGGATGTCGGGGTCGTCGAGGACCCGCTGCGCGTCGGGGACCAGCGGCAGGCTCTTGAGGTCCAGCCCTTCGCGCGGGCGCGCGAGGTCCTGGTCGGCGACGCGGTGGAGGAGGAGCCGGCAGCCGGCGCGCTCTTCGAGCTCGGCGCGGTGGGCGTTCAGGATCTTCACGACGCCGCTGCCGACCGTGCCCAGGCCCAGCAGGCCGACCCTCACCACCGCGTTGGCTGTCGAGGTCATTCCGTTACCTGCCGCTCGAGGACCCCCTCACCCCCCCTCACCCCACTCATAATCCCCTCACCTTCATCCTCTCCCCCTCACCCTGCCTCTCCCCACTGGGGAGAGGAGAAGAGGTGAGGGGCGTATGAGTGGGGAAGGGTGAGGGGGAGAGGAGAAAAGGTGGAAAGCATTTCAGCGGGGCAGGGGTGAGGGGGAGCGTCATCGAGAGAAGAGGGACTTGAGCCCGCGGAGGGCCTGGCGGATTCGCTGCTCGTTCTCCACCAGGGCGAAGCGCACGTACCCCTCCCCGTACTCGCCGAAGCCGATACCGGGCGACACGGCGACCTTGGCGTCCTGGATCAGGAGCTTGGCGAACTCGAGCGAGCCCATGGCGCGGAACGGCTCGGGGATGGGCGCCCAGACGAACATGGTGCCCTTGGGTTTGGGCACGCTCCACCCCTGCTTGTTCAGCCCGTCCACCAGCACGTCACGGCGCCTGCGGTGCACTTCGACGATGTCGGCCACCACCGACTGCTCGCCCTCCAGCGCGATGATGCCGGCGATCTGGATAGGCTGGAAGACGCCGTAGTCCAGGTAGGATTTGATTCGCGCCAGGGCGTGGATCATCTGGCGGTTGCCGCAGACGAAGCCCAGCCGCCAGCCCGGCATGTTGTACGACTTCGATGTCGAGAACAGCTCGACACCGACCTCCTTGGCCCCCGGCACCTCGAGGAAGGACGGGGCGCGGTAGCCGTCGAAGGTGAAGTCGGCGTAGGCGAAGTCGTGGACGACCATCAGCCGGTGCTCCTGGGCGAACGCTACAACCTTCTCGAAGAAGGGGCGGTCCACGCACATCGTGGTCGGGTTGTGGGGGAACGAGAGGATCAGCAGTTTGGCCTTGGGCCACGACAGCCGGGCCGTCTCCTGGAGGCGAGCGAAAAAGTCTTCGCCGGGCACCAGGGGCACGGAGCGGAGGTCCCCATCGGCGATGACCACCGAATAGGAATGGATGGGATAGGTCGGGTTCGGCACCAGGACCCCGTCCCCCGGCTGGAGCACGGCCAGCGCCAGGTGGGCGAGCCCCTCCTTGGCGCCGATCGTGACGATCGCCTCGCTCTCCGGATCGAGCTCGACACCGTAGCGGTCCCGGTACCACTTCGTGATCGCCACGCGGAGCCGCGTGATCCCGCGCGAGGCGGAGTAGCGGTGGTTCCGAGGGTTCTGGGCCGCCTCCACGAGCTTGGCGACGATATGCTTGGGGGTGGCTTGGTCGGGGTTGCCCATTCCCAGATCGATGATGTCCTCGCCGCGGGCCCGCGCCTTGGTCTTGAGGTCGTTGACGATGGCGA
>LDXP01000085.1 GCA_001443385.1 Candidatus Rokubacteria bacterium CSP1-6 | reverse complement strand
AGAGGCGTGCGACCGCGCGGGCGTTCCCGTGCCCGTTCGTTGACGGCACCTCGGCCGCGCGCCACTCGCGCGTGTTGACGATCCCGTGTCCCGAGAGATCCGGCGGGTTCCGATAGGCGCCGGCGCGCATGCGCGAGAGGCCGGTGAGTGCTGCCAGGTCGCCCTCGAGCAGCACCCTCCGCTGCTCCCCGTCGGGGCCCGGCAGCGGGGGGATGATGTCGGCACAGCGCGCGTCCAGCTCAGGCCCGAATCCGACGAAGAAGTCCACGCCTGCCGGGCGGGCGATCTCGTCGCGCAGATAGGCGCCCAGGCTCTTGCCCGTGACCCGTCGGACCACCTCGCCGATGAGGAACCCGTACGTGTTGACGTGGTACCCGTGCCCCTCGCCCGGCTTCCACCACGGCTCCTGGGTGGCGAGCGCCTCGGCCATGACGTCCCACTGCAGCACCGCGCGGTCCGGCAGCTCCCGGAACACCGCGGGCAGTCCCGCCTGGTGCGTCAGCAGGTAACGAACGGGAAGGTGATTCTTCCCGGCCTGAGCGAACTCGGGCCAGTACCGTGAGACGGGCGAGTCGAGGTCGAGCGCGCCGCTCTCCACGAGCCGGAGGGCGCAGACGGCAGCGACGGCTTTCCCCACGGAGTAGAGGTTGACGATGGTGTCCCCGTCCCAAGGCCGCGTCCTGGCCGAATCCGTGTGGCCGGCCCACAGGTCGACGACCGGTTGCTTGCCCACATAGACGGCGATCGCGGCGCCCACCTCGCGGCCGGTCTCGATGGTGTCGGCGAGCGCCCGTCGCAGAGACTCGAACGCCGGCTCGCAGCGTCCATGAACCTCGGCCGCCTCAGAGCCCATCAGACCGCCGCGGTCGACCTTCCGGATGTAGATGTTCTGCGTGGGGTTCCCGTACGGCGATCAGCAGGCGCATGGGCGCGCCCTCCTCACAGGGCTCAGGTAAAGGTAGAGGGCAGATGAGGAGTCTGTCAAGGTGAAGGCGAACGGCCGGCGACAGAAAGGACTTGCCCAATCGGACTTCACGTAGTAAACACCTATCGCGAACGTGGAACCGAGGGAGCCGACAATGACCGACAAGGTGCAGCTCGAGATCAAGGCGCCCGTTGCCGTCGTCACGCTGAACAAGCCCGACCGGCTCAACGCCCTGGACTTCGAGATGTGGGAGGACATCCGCCAGGCGGCCGAGGCCCTCGACGCCAGCGCGGATGTCCGCGTGGCGATCCTGACGGGCGCCGGCGGGGCGTTCTGCGCCGGCCTCGACCTCAAGGCCGGCAGCACGCTCAGCCTGCCCGCGGACCTCTCCCCTGCCCAGGCGCTCGCGCACATCCGGGAGCACGTGGCCCACCTCCAGGCCTGCTTCTCGCGCCTCGAGGCCTGCCGGGTCCCCGTGATCGCCGCCATCCAGCGCTGCTGCATCGGCGGCGGGCTCGAGCTGGCGCTCTGCTGCGACATCCGCCTGGCCGCCGAGGGCACGGTCTTCTCGATCCCCGAGGCGCAGGTCGGCATCGTGCCCGATATGGGTGGGACCCAGCGGCTGCCCCGCACGGTCGGCGTCGGCAAGGCCAAGGAGCTGATCTACTCCGCCCGCCGGATCGACGCCGCCGAGGCGCTCAGGATCGGCTTGGTCAACGCGGTGGTGCCGGCGGGAGATCTCTGGGCGACAACGACAGAGCTGGCCGACGAGATCGCGGCCAATGCGCCGCTCGCCGTCCAGGCCGCCAAGCGCGCCATCAACGGCACCTACTGGCGGGAGGTGGACGCCTGGCTGAGATGGGAGGGAGAGCAGGCCGCCCCCGTGCTGCTCTCGGAGGATCGGATCGCGGGGCTCCAGGCCGGTGCCCAGAAGAAGCGCGCGGAATTTCGAGGACGATAAACGGAGGAGCACACTCATGAAAGCCAGCGTCTTTCATCAGCACGGCGGGCCGGAAGTCCTCAAGTACGAGGACGTCCCCGAGCCGAAGCCGGGATCCCGCGACGTCGTCATCCAGGTCAAGGCCGCGGGCTGCAACTACAACGACCTCTGGGCCCGCCAGGGCCTGCCGGGGATGAAGTTCGACCTGCCCCACATCTCGGGGAGCGACGCCGCCGGCGTCGTCAAAGAGATCGGCAGCGAGGTCACCTCGGTGAAGGTCGGCCAGGAGGTGGTCGTCCACCCGGCCATCTCGTGCCGGATCTGCGAGGCCTGCACGCGGGGCCAGGAGTATTTCTGCCGGTACTTCAAGATCTGGGGGTTCCAGACCGGGCCGCTCGACGGCGCCCACGCCGAATACGCCAGGATCCCCGAGGCGAACGCGGTCCCCAAGCCCGCCCGGCTCTCGTGGGAGGAGGCGGCGTCCATCCCCCTCGTGCTCCTCACCGCCTGGCACATGCTGGTGACGCGCGCCCGGCTCCTCCCCGGCGAGGACGTGCTCGTGTGGGGCGCGGGGAGCGGGATCGGCAGCATCGCCATCCAGATCGGCAAGCTCATCGGCGCCCGCGTCATCGCGGTGGCGGGCACCGACGCCAAGTGCGAGAAGGCCAAGGCCCTCGGCGCCGACCACGTGATCAACCACGCGAGTCAGGACGTGGTGGGCGAGGTCCGGAAGATCACCAACAAGAAAGGCGTGGATGTGGTCTTCGAGCACGTGGGCCAGGCGACCTGGGAGCGCTCGATCGCCACCATGAACTGGGGCGGCCGCCTCGTGATCTGCGGGAACACCACGGGCTTCGAGGCCAAGACGGATCTGCGCTTTCTCTTCAACAAGCAGCTGTCGCTCCTGGGCTCCCACCAGGGCTCGAAGGCGGAGCTGCTCGAAGGGCTGAGGCTCGTCGAGGCCGGCAAGATCAAGCCCGTGGTTGACCGCGTCATCCCGCTAAAAGACGCCGCCGAGGCGCAGCGCCTGATGGAAAGCCGCGCCCAGTTCGGCAAGCTGGTGCTTGTGCCGTGAAGCCCAAGGAGGCGCGTTGACATGCTCCTCGACCCGGACTAGACTGCCGTCAAGTCCCACCACCGATGGCTGAGTTGGGAGAAGTCCGACATGCAGTGCCCTCGATGCCAAGCCCAGAACCGCGAAGGAGCCCAGTTCTGCCGCGAGTGCGGGACGCGCTTCGACGTCGTCTGCCCGGCCTGTGGGGCCAGGATCGAGGCGGGAAGCAGTTTCTGCGATAGCTGCGGAGCCACGCTCTCCGTCTCCCCGGCGGCCGCCGCCACGCTGGCGCGCTTCGCGTCGCCCGGAAGCTATACGCCGAAGCACCTGGCCGAAAAGATCCTCACATCCCGGAGTGCCATCGAAGGGGAGCGCAAGCAGGTGACCGTCCTCTTCGCCGACCTCTCCGGCTTCACGTCCATCTCCGAGCGGCTGGATCCCGAAGACGTCCACGGGTTCATGACGCGGGCCTTCGAGTTGATGCTGGCCGAGGTCCACCGCTACGAAGGAACGGTGAACCAGTTCCTGGGCGACGGGATCATGGCCCTCTTCGGCGCCCCCATCGCCCACGAGGACCACGGGCAGCGCGCCGTCCACGCGGCGCTGGGGATCCGAAAGGCCCTGGAGAGCTACCAGGACGAGCTCCAGCGCACGCCGGAGATCAGCTTCCAGGTGCGCCAGGGCCTGAACACGGGACTGGTCGTCGTCGGAAGCATCGGCAGCGATCTCAGGATGGACTACACGGCCGTGGGCGACACGACGAACGTGGCCGCTCGGCTCCAGCAGGCCGCCGACCCGGGACGCATCGTGATCTCCGACGCCACGTATCGGCTCGTCGGGGGCTACTTCTACACGCGCCCGCTCGGGGAGCTTTCGGTCAAGGGAAAGGCCGAGCCCGTCCCCGCGTGGGAGGTGATCTCCGCCCGGACGGCCCGCACCCGCCTCGAGGTGGAGGCCGAGCGGGGGCTCACGCCCTTTGTGGGCCGAGAGCAGGAGCTGCGGCTTCTCGCCGAGAGCTTCGACAAGGCCAAGGCCGGCCAGGGGCAGATGGTCTTTCTCGTGGGCGAGCCGGGGATCGGCAAGTCCCGCCTCCTCTTTGAGTTCCGCCGCCACCTCGGCGAGGACGCGACCTGGCTCGAGGGCCACTGCGTGTCCTTCGGCCGCTCGATCGCGTTTCACCCCTTGATCGACCTGCTCAAGCGGAACTTCAGGATCGAGGAGGGGGACACCGGGGTGACGATCGTCGAGAAGATCGAGCGCGGGGTCCTCCGGCTGGGCGAAGACCTCCGGCCGACGCTGCCCTACCTGCGCTTCCTCCTCTCCATCGATCCCGGGGATCCCGCGGTCCTGACGATTGACCCCAAGAAGCGCCGAGGCGAGATCTTCAACGCCCTCCGGCGCCTGACGCTCCGCGCCGCCGAGGTCCGCCCCCAGGTCATCGTCTTCGAGAACGCCCACTGGATGGATCAGGCGATGGAGGAGTACCTCGCGTTCATCACCGACAGCCTCCCGACCAGCCGGGCGCTCCTGATCCTCACGTACCGGCCCGGCTACGCCCACCCCTTGGGGGACCGGACCTACCACACGCGGATCGCCCTCACGGCCCTCTCCGCTGCGGAGAGCGCGCAGATGTCGCTCGGCATGCTGGGCGCCGAGACCCTTCCCGACGAGGCGCGGGCGCTCATCGTCAGGAAGGCCGAGGGGAATCCCTTCTTCGTCGAGGAGGTCGTCAAGGCGCTCGGGGAGGTCGGGGTCCTCCGTCAGGCCGGCTACCGCTATGTCCTGGCCAAGCGCGCCGACGAGATCGTCGTCCCGGACACGATCCAGGACGTGATCATGGCCCGGATCGATCGGCTGGAGGAGGCTCCGAAAAAGATCCTGCAGCTTGCCTCCGTCATCGGGCGGGAGTTCACCCGCCGCCTGCTGGACCGTATCGCGGACACCCCGGGACAGAACGAGGCGTGCCTGCGGGAGCTCAAGGCGATCGAGCTGATCTACGAGAAGAGTCTCTTCCCCGAGCCGGCGTACCTGTTCAAGCACGTCCTCACCCAGGAGGTGGCGTACAACTCGCTCCTCGTGCAGCGGCGGCGAGAGCTCCACCACCGCATCGGGGCGGCGATCGAGGAGCTGTACGCCGACCGGTTGGCCGAGCAGTACGAGGTCCTCGCCTACCACTTCTCGAGGGCCGAAGAGCGGATGAAGGCGCTCGAGTACGTCCTGAAGGCAGGGGACAAGGCGGCTCAGGCCTACGCCAACCGCGAGGCGCTCGCCCTCTACGAGCAGGCCGTGGGTCTCCTCCCGGAGGCGAACGTGGCCCAGCGGGCGGACGTCTTGAAGAAGCTGGCCACCGTGACCCAGTACCTGGGGGACGCCGACGCGAGCCTTCGCTACGCCGAGTCGGCCGTGGAGCTCTACGAGAAGCTCGGCGACAAGCGCAACGCGGTCGCCATGCATCTCCACATCCAGGTGCTCTACGGGTGGCAGTGGGACGGCGCCCGGGAGGACTTGGGCCTGAAACACCTGGAGGCGGCGGCGGCCCTCGTGGAGGATAACCCCGACAGCGTGGAGAAGGGGCTCGTCCACCAGCGGACGGGCCACCTGTATCTCCACCGGGCTGAGCCGACCACCACCCTCGCCTGGGCTCAGCGGGCCGTGGACATGTTCGCCCGCCTCGGGGTGCAGATGGGCACCTCGCTGGGCACCGCGCTCACGTACATGGGGCGGATCGACGAGGGCGTCGCCTACAGCGAGAAGAACTGGGAGCCCGTTCGCAAGGGGGCGATCCCCGTCGTCATGGCCGTCATGGGGCACGAGCTCTCGCTCACGCTGGCACTGGCGCGGGATGTCCCGCGGGCCACCGAATGGGGAGAGCGGGTGCTCCCCGAGGTCGTGAAGACCAGCCCGGTCTTCGAGGCCATGCTGCGGCGCCCGCTGGCGTTGATCTACGCCCTCTCCGGGGACGTCGCCAAGGCCGACGAGACGTGCCAGGCGGTGGAGCGGATCGAAGCAAAGACCCTGCTCGGCTGCATCTACGAAGACGCCGCCGGCATCGGCGTTCACTATCTCCGCCGGGGCGAATGGGAAAAGGCCCGGGACTACCTGGAACGGGCCATCCCGCTCTACGAGGAACGGAGCAACCTCTCCGCCCTCAGCATGTGCGCGCTCGTCCTGGGAAGCCTCAACCTGGAAATGGGGAACTTCCCGCGGGCGGAAGAACTCCTCCTGCGGAGCCTGGAGATCTCCCAGAAGGGGAGCAACGTGCTCGTCGAGCTCTGGGTCCTCCCAGCCCTGGCTGAGCTCGCGCTCAAGACGGGACGACCCGACCGGGCCGCCGCCCACGTGAAACGGGGATTCGAGCTGCTGACGCCGGACCGGAACTGGTACGGCCTCCCCGCCCCCATGTGGCTGGCCAAAGGAATGCTGGCCGGCGCCAAGGGGAAGTGGGACGAAGCCGCGACGTCCTTCGAGAAGGCCATCGCCATCGCCCACCAGTACCGCCTCCCCAGCGACGAGGCGAAGGCGCTCCTCGAGTGGGGGCTGATGCACCTGGCGAGAGGCCAGGCCGGAGACCGGCAGAGCGGCGAGAAGAAGCTCGGCGCCAGCCTGGACATCTTCCAGCGGGTGGGGGCCAAGAAGGACGTCGAGAAGGTCCTCGCCAGAAAGGAGGTGCTGAGCCGGTAGGCGGGCTTGACACCGCCACGCCCCTGCGGTTAATTCAGGAAGCGAGAAAGGAGACGGTCATGGCGGGTCACATGCTTTATGTAGGCTCGTATGCCAAGAAGGAGGACGCGTATCGGGCGGCTCTGGTCTTTGCCGCCGCCACCGCCATGGTGGACTACGCGAAGAGTCGGGGCTTCAAGGTCGAGGTCAAGGTGGCCCTGCTCGGCGACGGCGTGTCGCTCATGAAGGACGCGATTGCCAAAGACCTCAAGCCGGGGAAGGCCCGACCGGGGTCGCTCTACGACATGATCCAACAGGCCGTCAAAGCAGGGGTGAAGATTCACTGCTGAGACACCTGCATGACGGCCCGTGGGGTCGAGGATTCCGACTTAAAGGGTAAGGCGACGAAGATGAATCGACTTCAATTCGCTGAACTGTGCTACGAGGCGAAACACGTCGTTTCGATGTAGGAGGGAGGACGAACATGGCGCTAGTGCCGTTCCTCGAACGTGACCAGATTCCGACCGCTCACCCCTACGACACGGCCCAGAAGGTGGTCGGGCGCGTCCTGAATTTCCACAAGACGGTGGCGCATTCCCCGAGGGCGCTGGAGGGGTACGTGACCCTGAGCGTGGCGCTCAAAGAGATGAAGCTGGATCGCAAACTCCGGGAGCTGGCCTACCTCAGGACGGCCCAGCTCAACCGCTGCCGCTACTGAGTTGCCCTGCACATCGCCCTCGGTCAGAGGGTGGGCCTCACGAAAGTGCAGATCGACGGTCTCGCCATCCATGCCGACAACCCCGCCGAGTACAGCGAACTCGAGCACCTGGTGATCCGCTACGCCGAGCAACTCACCACCGGCGCGGCCACCGACGAGGCGCTCGACGCGCAGCTCAAGAAGCACCTCTCGGACCGCGAGTTGGTGGAGCTTGCCGTGACGGTTGCCACGGCCAACGCCACGACGCGCATCTGCAATGCGCTGAAGATCGAGGAGGACTGAGCGCCGCTGAAAGCCCTGCTCTTCCGACAGTTCGGCGGTCCGGAGGTCCTTCGCTACGAAGACGTCCCCGACCCGGTCATCGGGCCGGGCGACGTCCTGGTGCGCGTCCGCGCGTGCGCGCTGAACCACCTGGACCTCTGGATCCGCGACGGCCTCCCGGCGCTCCAGACGCCGCTCCCCTTCTGGACGGGCGCCGATATTGCCGGCGACGTGGTGGAGGTCGGGGCCGGCGTCGGGGGTGTGAAGGTCGGCGATCGCGTGGCGGTGAACCCGAACCTGACCTGCGCCCGCTGCGAGTACTGCCTCCGGGGGGAGGATCCGCTCTGCGACGCCTTCGGGATCATCGGCGAGCATCGCCACGGGGGTCTCGCCGAGTACGTCGTGGTGGACGGCAGGAACGTCCTCCCGCTCCCCGACCACATCGGCTACGAGGGCGCCGCGGCCTTCATCCTCGTGAACATGACCGCGTGGCGGATGCTGGTCACCCAGGCGGCGCTCCGCCCCGGCGAGGATCTGCTGATCCTGGGCGTGGGCGGCGGCGTGTCCTCCGCCGCCGTCGGGATCGGCAAGCTCTGCGGGGCCCGCGTCTGGGTCACCTCCTCGAGCGACGACAAGCTCGAGCGCGCCAAGGCCCTCGGCGCCGACGAGTGCATCAACTACGCGAAAGAGGACTGGGCCGCGGCGGTCTGGCAGCGGACCGGCAAGCGCGGGGTGGACATCGTCCTAGAAAACGTCGGCGCGGCCACCTGGAAGCACTCGCTCCGTGTCCTCGCTAAGGGCGGGCGGCTCGTCACCTGCGGCGCCACCTCCGGGCCCAAGGGGGAGACCGACATCCGGGTGCTCTTCTGGCGGCAGCTCCGCATCATCGGTTCCACCATGGCCACCCGGAAGGAGTTCCACGACGTGATGCGTGAGCTCTTCCGGGGAACCCTCAAGCCGACCGTCGACCGGATCTTTCCGCTGAAGGACGGCGCCGAGGCCCAGCGCCTGCTCGCGGAGGGCAAGCAGTTCGGCAAGTTGGTCCTGGTGCCCTGACCCGCGTCCCCAGCACCGTCAGCGGAATCTCAGCGCGCCTCCCCTTAGAACCGCGACTGCCATCCCAATAAACGCTACGTTCCGAATCGTGCTGCTGGCCACTTGAATGATGTCGGGAAGGCGGAGGAGGCTGAGGAGGAGATGCCGGACCGGCAGGTTCGAGCGCAAGTTCGTACTGCGGGGATCCCTTCACTCGCGCCCGACCCAGTACATGGGGCGGCGTCTCAGATTCATGACAGCCAGTATTCGAATACCAGTGGGCTTGTTCGAATAGAGAACCGCGTAGGGGAACCGACGGATTAAGCGGCGCCGAACAGCACCTACCAGGACGGAGCCGGCTTCTGGATGATCGAGGACATCTCTGATACATCGCTCGACTTCGTTAAGGAAAGCAGCCCCTAAGCCGGGGCTTTCAGAATCGTAGTATTGCGCCGCTTCGTTCAGCTCCCGCTCGGCTAGGCGATGGAAGCTTGGCGTTCGGGTCACTTGATCCGGGATCGAGCGTCCCGAAGAACCTCGTCAGCCGACCGACCGGATCCAGGACGGACGTCTAGATCTGCATCCCGGCGCTCCGCCTCCTCGGCCCAAAGCTGCGCGTTTTCTTCCTCCGACAAGTCTTCTAGGCTCTTCAAAAGCTTGCCAGCAAGCCGGGCACGAGCCTTGGGATCCAGTTTGAGAGCCTGAGCTTCAAGTTCCTCTATGGTCATGCGCCTATTGTACACCAAGCCCCCGGTTGCTCAGCATCAGGAGTAAGAGTCATTAGGATACTCAACGGAAAGACGGCCGTCTTTCAAGGCCGCCCGAAGCTCACTGAGATGGACACGCCATCCGCGTACGTCGTCGTGAGACCCGGCATACCCACCAGCCAGGAGAACCGGGCGCGGCGGTTGAGCGGCCATGTCAAACACCGCGAGGACAAGGTGGTGCCCGCGGCCCCCGCGCTCATAGGTGACAAACCACCGGCTCGGGGCACGCCCAGCCAGGAGCGGACGCCTTAGACCTTTTTGCTGAGCCTCGATGATCATCAAGCGGTGCGCGACTTCGAGGAGAACCGACAGCGAGGTCACCCCATGAACCACGCCGGCTGCGCAGCGCCTCAGGAAGGCGAGGCAGCCGTGAAGTAGTAGATGAAGATATTGGAGTCGATGAAGACAGGGCTACCACCGGGAACGCCCTCAAGTTTCAAGGAGATCCCTTTTGAGGGCCTGCCTCAGTTCTCGACGGGTGATTCGGAACACCCCCCAGCCCTCATCCACGAGGCGCTCGCCGGAAGCTCCCGCGCGGCGGGACAGATACGTCTCCAGGGCCGCCCCCAGGAGCTCACTGAAGGCTTTGCCTTCCTGGGCTGCACGAACCTTGGCGCGCTTGAGAAGCTCCTCGTCCACGATGGTTCCGACCTTCCGCCTCATGGTCATATCCGCCGCTTCAAGCTTAGAAGGTCGCTTGGATATTGGCAAGATATGTCTAGAAAATTAGGCATGGCGAGATAACCGCCTTCCTATCAGCCATTCCAGGGCCAGGATCATGGCTCAGTAGTAGCCGGGGTCGCCGGGGTAGAGAATGGTCCGGGTCTCGCCCTCGCCGAGGACACGGGGACGGATCGTGGGGACGACGCGCCCGTTCAGGCCGGCCAGCACCTCGGCCGCCGAGGCGCCCTGGAGCAGCTTCAGGTTCTTGAGCGTCGGAAAGCGGAGCGAGATCTCGCGCCGGTGGAGCGCGTCGAAGGCCTCCGCCACGGTCAGCCAGCGCACGCCCACGATCTCCTGCTCGTCGGCGGTCGCTTCCTGACCCGGCGGCGCCTCGGCCACGAAGAAGCGGGTGTCGAAGCGGATCGGGTTCTCCTCCGGCGTGATCCAGTGGGCGAAGTACACCAGGCGGTCGGTGGCGAGAGTGAGCCGTTCCTGCCGGAGCATCGGCCAGAACGCGCTGCCGTCCGTCAGGCATTCGCGGCGGTAGGCCCCGAGGCGCTCGCCGTGGCTGGCAACATCGACGAGGCTACCACCGGGGCCGTAGGCCAGGAGAATGCCCACCTCCTCGAAGGCCTCGCGAATCGCGCCCACCCAGAAACCCAGCGCCTCCCGCGGCGAGGCGGCGTTCACCAGGCGGCGCGTCGCCTCG
>LDXP01000084.1 GCA_001443385.1 Candidatus Rokubacteria bacterium CSP1-6 | reverse complement strand
CCTTCACGTTGGCCTTGAGGGTGCTGGACTCGCCGATCTTCGAGAAGTCGCCGACGACCACACCCTCGGCGAGGAATGCCTTGGCCCCGATCGTCGCGCCCCGGCCCACCACGGCCTCCTTCACCACGGCGCCGGGACCGACGCGGGCGTCCTCCCAGAGGACGCTCCCGCTGACCTCCGCCCCCTCCTCGACCACGGCGCCCGGGCCGATGACGGAGTCGGCAATCCGCGCACCGGCCTCCACCCGGGCCCCGCGCCCCACGATGACGGCGCCGGCCAGGGCGGCCGCCGAGTCGACCTGGGCGAAATCATCGAGCCAGACGGCGTGAGGCGTCCCCGGCTGCCTCCGTCCGGGACTCTCGACCCGGAGCTTCCCCTGGAGGAGGTCCAGGTGGGCCAGCCGGTACTCCGTGAGGTCGCCCACGTCCCGCCAGTACCCTTCCGCCACGTGGCCGTAGAGTGGACGGCCCTCGGCCAGCAGCGCGGGGAAGAGGTCCTTGCCGAAGTCGTACTCCCGGTGCGGAGGGATCGCGTCGAAGACCGACGGCTCCAGGAGATAGATGCCGGTGTTGACGGTGTCGCTGAAGACCTCCCCCCAGCCGGGTTTTTCGAGGAAGCGGGTGATCCGGCCCGCCTCGTCGGTGATCACGATGCCGTACGGGAGCGGATGCTGGACGCGGGTGAGCACCATGGTGGCCTCGGCCCGACGCTCCCGGTGAAAGGCGACTGCTGCGGCCAGATCGAAGTCGGTGAGCACGTCGCCCGAGATGACCAGGATGGGCTCCGCCGGGCTGCCGAGCGCGAATTTGACCGCACCGGCCGTCCCGAGATCGGCCGTCGGGGTGACGTACTCGAGCGTGACGCCGAAGCGGCTGCCGTCGCCGAAGTAACCGGTGATGGTCTCGGGAAGGAAGTAGAGCAGCGCCTGAAGGTCGGTGAACCCGTGGCGGCGGAGGAGGCGGACCGTGTGTTCCATGATGGGGACGTTTCCCATGGGGACCATGGGCTTGGGAACGTGCGTCGTGAGGGGTCGGAGCCGCGTGCCGAATCCCCCCGCCATGATGAGAGCTTTCATGACCGCTCCTGCGCGTGGGAAGAGGCGAACGAATCGATTATACAGGAGCGGCGCGCGCCACGGCAAAGCGGCCGCGAGCGCTAGGAGTAGCGGGCGGGGCGCCGGGGCCGCAGCGCATACAGGAGCGCGATCCCGGCGAGGAATCCGCCGATGTGGGCGAACCAGGCCACCCCGCCCTCGGGCCGCCCGCCGGCCACGGACGCGCCGAAGGTGATGAGCCCGTTGAGGAACTGCACGACGATCCAGAAACCCAGGACGATAAGGGCGGGGATCCGGACGATGCGGATGAAAAAGCCGAAGACGATCAGCGTGAGCACGCTGGCGTATGGAAAGAGCAACAGGTAGGCGCCCAGCACCCCCGACACCGCGCCGCTGGCCCCGACCATCGGGGTCGTGGCGGAGGGACCCATCAGAGTCTGCGCCCCGGCGGCGGCGACGCCTGACCCGAGGTAGAAGCCCAGGAAACGCCCGTGACCGAGCGTGTCTTCGACGTTGTTGCCGAAGATCCAGAGGTACAGCATGTTCCCGAAAATGTGGAAGAACCCGCCGTGCATGAACATGGATGTGAAAATCGTCGCCAGGGGGCTCGGCATGCCCGCGGGGACTTCGCAGGCGCCCGTCAGCCGGCACGGGATGAGCCCGAACTCGAAGATGAACGCCTCCGCTGCGCGGGACGCCGCGGGATCGTCACCGAGCTGAAGCGACGCCTGGTAGAGAAAGACCAGCATGTTGGCCGCGATGATGCCGATGGTGACGAAGGGGACGGTGCGGGTGGGGATATCGTCTTTGAGCGGGAGCATCCGGCGCCGCTACTTCGGAATCGGCTTCAGCACGGCGACGGTCGGGTCCGCCAGGTAGCGGCCGGCCACCCGCTGGATGTCCTCCGCCGTGACCGCCTCCACCGCCGCCGCGTAGCGGTCGAGGAATTCATGCCCGACCCCGGCCAGCTCGAAGAAGGCGAGGTACCACGCCTGGCGCGCGTTGGTCCGGCGATCCATGGCCAGACTTCCGAGCAGGTAGGCCTTGGCCCGCTGGACTTCCTTCGACGTCACGCGCTCCTCGCGGATCCGCGCGACCTCGCGCCGGAGCCCCTCCTCCGCCCGGGTCAGGTTCTCGGGTGCGGTCCCCATGTGGATCACCAGAAAGCTCGTCTCCGCGCGCGAGGGATAAAGCGCGCCGAGCGAATAGGCGAGCCCCTGTTTGTCCCGGAGCTCAACGAAGAGCCGGCCGGCCATCCCGCCCCCCAGGAGCGTGGTGAGGACCTTCACGGCCGCATAGTCCCCCCCGGCGAGCGACGGCGCCAGGTACCCCATCAGGATCTGGGCCTGAGCGGCGGGGCGCTCCAGGACCTGACGGGCGCTCGCCGCGGCGGGAGCCGGCGGGGCGGGAGCCTCCGCTTCGGAGCCCGCCGGCAGGTCGGCGAAGAGACGCTCGACCTCCTTCACCACCGCCGGACCCGAAACCTGGCCGCTCACCGCCAGCACGATCCTGCCGGCGCGATAGTGACGCCGGTAATGGTCCAGCAGCCGGGCCCGGTCCAGCCGCTCCACCGTCTGACGCTGGCCGAGCGTCGGCCGCCCGTACGGATGGGGACCGTACAGCGACGCCAGCAGCGTATCGAACGTGAGGGGAAACGGCAGGTCGCCGCGGTTGCGGACCTGGCTCAGGATCACCCGGCGCTCGTTCTCGATCTCCTCGGCCGGCAGGCTCGGCCTGAGCGCCACGTCGGCGATGAGGTCCAGGAGCGCCTTCCAGTGGCGGGCGAGCGCCGTCCCGCGAAGCTCGGAGTAGTCCGTGTCCCCCGAGGCGCTCACGCTCCCGCCGATCTCCTCGGCGGCCTCCGCGATCGCCTGGGCGCTCCGCCGGGCCGTCCCTTTGACCACGACGTGCTGGAGGAGATTCGAGATTCCGGCGTCCTCGGGGCGCTCCCAGCGCCCGCCCATCTTGACCTGGAGCGAGACGGCCACGACGGGCGCGGCCGGGTTCTCCCGGACCAGGAGCGTCAGGCCGTTCGGGAACCGGTGACGCAGCACGGGCGGGAGATGGCCGGACGCCGGAGCGGCGCTCGGAATCAGCGTGAGCCCCGCCGCCACGATCAGCCCGAGCGCCCCGGGCACGGGGTGGTTCATCGGGCGCCGCCCGGCGGGGTGAAGGCGAGCACGGCGTAGCGGTCGACGGGCAGATAGCGGCGGGCGGCCTCGTGGATCTGCTCGCGGGTCACGCTCCGGAGGCGCTCCAGGTAGCGCAGTTCCTCTTCCAGGCGCCAGACCGTCTCCGCCAGACCGTAGGCGTATGCCAATCCCTCGGCCGTCTCGATGGCGAAGGCGTGCTCGGACTCGGCCGCGGTAATGGCCCGCCGGCGCTCCACCTCGGTGACGCCTTCCGTCTGGATGCGCCGGATCTCGCCCAGGATCGCCTCTTCCACCTTGCCCAGGTCGCCGGGTTCCAGCTGGGCGGAGACGCTCACGAGCCCCCCGCCCTGGAGCGCCCCGTAGCCGGCGCGGATGGAGGAGACGAGCCGGCCGCGCTCGCGGAGTGCCTGGTTGAGCCGCGAGCTCCGCGAGCCGCCGAGGATGGACGCGAGCAGGTCCACGGCGAAGACGTCCGGATGATCGAGCGGGGGCGCGCTCCACCCGAGCGCCAGGTGCGCCTGCTTCTCGTTCCGGGAGACCACGTGACGCCGCACGCCCGGCAGTGGCGGCGGCGGCGGAAGGGGCTGGCGGCGATACCCGGCCGCCGGCACCCGGGCGAAGGTCCGCTCCACCACGGCGCTGACGTCGGCGGGATTCACTGCCCCGATCACGACGAGAACCATGTTCTCGGGAGCGTAGTGGCGCCGATAGTAGCCTCGGAGCGTCTCCCGGGTGGCCGCCTTCAGGGCGGCTTCGTCGCCCAGAACCGGGCGCCCGTACGGGTGTCCCGGAAACACGTGCGTGTAGAGCTGGCGGAAGAGCGAGGAGCGCGGGTTGTCTTCGCCGAGCCGGACCTCCTCGAACACCACCTGCCGCTCGCGCTCCAGCTCCTTGGGGTCGAAGGCCGAGTTGACGGCGACGTCGGCCATGACCTCGATGGCGCGGAGCGCCTGGCGGGCCGGCAGGAGGATGTAATAGAACGTGTAATCGAGGGACGTGCCGGCGTTCGTCCTCCCGCCCACCGCCTCGACCTCCCGGTCGATGAAGCCGGGCCCCCGCGTCTCCGTCCCTTTGAAGAGCATATGCTCCACGAGGTGGGAGAAGCCGAGCTCCGCGGGACGCTCGTCGCGGCCGCCGACGCCCACCCAGAGGTGCAGGGCCACCACATCGCTCGCCCGGTGCTCCTGGATGATCACCCGCATCCCGTTGTCGAGCACGAGGCGCGTCGGTCGATGGAGACTCGGCGGGCCGGAAGTCGGCATGGATGCGGTCGCGCCGCACCCCGTTAGAAGCAGCAGCACGGCGAGCGGGCGGCTGGATGCGAACATGGGCGATTTAGCGTACCAGACTTTGCAGGAGCCGACAAGCAAACGCTCCCGGATCGGCAACGATGGTGCGCGGAATACGGGTTCCATGTACTATGGGGATGACCATGAGCTGGAGCCGGGGATGAGCCCCCTCAGCAGGTGGCAGGTCCTGTTCGCGGCCGGCGGCGGATTGTTCGTTGTCGTCGGCTGGCAACTCCTTCCCTCCCCGCTGGCCGCGCTGCTGCTCGCACTGGGGGGCGGCTTCTTCGGCGTCGCGCTCGCGCCTCGGCTCTGGCGCGACGGGCCGTCGAAGGGCCCGGCCGATGCGGAGCGCCTCGAGGAGACGATCACCACCTTCCAGGAAGGGATGCTCGACCTCTACTCCCTGGTGGAGCTGGGCCGCACCATCAGCGCCTCGCTGGATCTGGACCAGCTCTTCACCACGACCATGAAGCGGGTCGCCGACACGACCGGGGTGGAAAGCTACGCGCTGTTCCTCCACGACGAAACGATGGACAAGCTCATCGCGCGAACCGTCAGCGGGACGGGGATGGAAGCCCTTCAGGATCGCTCCTTTGCGATCGGTGAAGGGCTCTCGGGCCGCGTCTACCAGACCCGGACTCCGGAGACGCATTCCGCCGGGGGGTCGCTCCCCTGGCCGGATATTCCCTCGCACGTCCGGTCGGTTGTGGCGCTCCCCCTGTCGTCTGCCGATCGAACCCTCGGCGTCCTCCTGCTCTACTCGCCGGCCACCGGCGCCTTCGGCGAGAGGCAGACCGCCTACTTCACGGTGCTCGCCAAGCAGCTCGCCATCGCGCTCGAGAACGCCCAGCTCTTCATCAAGACGCGGGAGCTGAGCTATCGGGACGCGCTCACGGGTCTGTTCAACCGCCGGTACTTCGAGGAGGCCCTGGACCGGGAGGTGCGGCGCGCGATCCGCTACAACCTGCCCCTGGCGCTGCTCATCGCGGACATCGACCATTTCAAGATCTACAACGACAGCCAGGGGCACCACGAGGGGGACAACGTCCTCAAGGAAGTGACGACCCGCCTGACCGAGAACACTCGCCAGGTGGACATCGTCGCCCGCATCGGCGGGGAGGAATTCGTCGTGATCCTCCCGATGACCACCAAGACCCATGCCCGCCTGGCGGCCGAGAAGCTTCGCCGTTCAGTGGAAGAGACCAAGATCCCGGGGGAAGAGGTCCTCCCGGGAGGGCGGTTGACCATCAGCCTCGGCTTGGCGGCCTATCCCGAGGACGCCTCCGACCCCACGGGGCTCGTCGAGGCCGCAGACGCGGCGCTTTACAGCGCTAAGCGAAAGGGGCGTAACCGCACCGAAATGTTCGGCCGCTCCTAGCCTCCCGCCGACCCTCAGGGGTCGGGCAGATTGCCTCTCGCAGGTCGGGCAGAAAGCCAGTGGACGATGCCGGAACTGATCCGCCACAGATTGGTAACATGCTGGATATATTGAGAAAGATAGTGGCTCTCCCCTTGGCATCCATCCTGCTTAACTAATGGCCGTGCCAACAATATCCGGAGTCCAGACGGCCATGAATGAAGATGAAAAGGAGGTGGGGGGGAGAGGCCGGTCCGGGGGTAGGCAAACGGTTCCACGAGACAAAGCGTCTCAACACAACAAAAAGGAGAAAGGGCAAACCCAAATGAGAAAGCTCCTCGCAACCCTGATGATCTTCTTCCTCTTCGTCTCGCTCTCGCCGATGGTGGTCGAGGCGGCTTCGCCTTGCCCGCCTGAGGTGCAGGCGGCCAAGGACTTGCTAGGCAAGCAGGTCGCCAAGAGCCAGGATGTGCAGGCGCCCCGGTCGCTCGCTGGCGCCCGGAGCCAGGACGTTCAGGCTCCCCGCAGCCAGGATGTGCAGGCTCCTCGCGGCCAGGATGTGCAGGCCCCGCGCAGTCAGGATATTCAGGCTCCTCGCGCTGGAACCACGGGCGGCACGATGGTCCAGGCCCCTCGCGCTGACAAGGCTCGGATCCTCGTGAACGAAGCCGAAGCGGCGTGCAAGGCGGGCGACATGACCAAGGCGACCGAGAAGGCCAAGGCCGCCATGGCGGTCCTGCAGCAGAAGTAAGTTCCCTCGGTTACACAAGGCCCCAGGGGGTTCCCCTGGGGCCTTCTTTTTTTCACCACCCAACAGGTATAGAATCCCCACGATGAGCCTGTCCCTCCCCCGCATCCTCGCGACGACCGGCCTAGCGTTCAGCCTGGTCCTCATCTGGGCCGGGCTCGCTGGGGCGGACCGGACGCTCACGGTCCAGGAGGCGATCCTCCGCGCCAAGCCGGCCGTCGCCCTGATCGTGGCCGAGGTGGTCGCCGAGGTCCGCCTGAACTGCGGGAGCGGCGAGACCCAGTTCACGCCTCCACCCTTCAGGGAGACCGGTACCGGGTGGTTCATCGACGCGCACGGATTCATCATCACGAACGGGCACGTCGTGCAGCCGGCCCACACCCCGCCCCGCTGGATGGTCAACTCGTTCGCCAAGCGGGCCATCGAGTCCGCCTGCGTGCCGGCCATCCTCAAGCGGATGGGAATCGCCCCGGGCGAACAGCCGGCGGCCGAGGACCGGGTCAAGCGGCAGGTCCTCGACAGCGTCCTGCCCTCCACGAAGGTCAAGCTGGACCCGGGTATCTTCGTCGTCCTCTCCAACGGCACGCGCGTGCGCGCCGAGGTGAAAAAGTACAGCCCGCCGCTCTCCGTGGGGGACGATCCGGAAGGCAAGATGTCCGGCCGGGACCTGGCCCTCCTGAAAATCCCGGGGAAGGACTTCCCGATCCTGCCGCTGGCGGACTCGAAGGCCGCCAAGATCGGCGACCCCATCCACATCCTGGGCTTTCCCGGGGTGGTGCTGAGCCACGAGCTCCTGAACCAGTCCGCCACCGTCGAGGCCTCCGTCACCAACGGCGCCGTCTCGGGCTTCAAGCAGGACAAGGCGAACCAGCCCGTGATTCAGACCGACGCCCCCGCGACCTGGGGCAACAGCGGCGGCCCGGTCGTCACGGCCAGAGGCGAGATGGTGGGGGTGCTGACCTTCGTCTCCCTCGCCCCGGGGCCGGAGGGCGGAATCGTCCAGGGCTTCAACTTCATCATCCCGTCGAACGCGGTCCGGGACTTCATCCAGGGGACGGAGGTGAAGGTCAGCGCCGAGAGCCCCTTCAACAAGGTCTGGTGGGCCGGGCTCGTGGAAGAGTTCGACGGCAACTACAAGGCCGCCGAGCGGTACTTCAGCGAGGCGAACAAGCTCGTCCCCAACCTCCCCGACGTCAAGCGGATGCTCGCGGAGGCCCAGGAGAACATCAAGAACCCGCCGCCCCGGCCGTTCCCATGGGCGTGGGTCACCCTCGGCGTGACGCTGGCGAGCCTGGGAAGTTACGGCGCCATGTGGGGACGGAAGTGGTGGAAAAACCGCCACCGGATCTCCCCCTCCGCCGTCATCCATCTCCTGGAGGAGGGCAAGAGCCCCCTGGTCCTCGACGTCCGAAAGCCGTCGGCCTTCGAGGCGAGCCCCCTCAAGATCCCCGGCGCCCTCTATATCTCCCCTGAGGCAATCGACGCGGGCAAGTACGACCTGGAGGTCGAGGCAAACCGCACGGTCGTCGCCTACTGCACCGAACCCGACGAAGCCACGAGCGCCAGGATGGCGCAAAAGCTGAGGCGGATGGGGTACAAGGACGTGAAGATCCTCAGGGGCGGGCTGGGCGCGTGGGCCAATGCGGGGCTCCCCCTCGAGGCCAAAGCCGGCCTCCCGACGATCGGGGTCGAGCTCTACAAGAGCATGCTCGGCGGCGTCTGACCTTCTGCCCTCAGATCAGCCGCTGCCGGATCCGTGACGATGTGAAGTCCACGGCCATGACCAGCGCGATCAGGATCAGCAGCACCGTGGACGCCGCCGGATAGTTGAGCATACGCAAGTACGTCTGGATGTAGAAGCCGATTCCTCCCGCCCCCACGAACCCCAGGATCGCCGCCGCCCGGATGTTGGTCTCGAAGCGGTAGAGGGTGAACGAGATGAAGAGCGGCAGCAGCTGCGGCACGACGCCGAACCGCAGCACCTGGAGCCGGGTGGCGCCTGCCGCGGTCGCCGCCTCCACCGGGCCCGGGTCGATGGCCTCGATGGCTTCCGAATAGAGCTTGGCCAGGATCATCGTCGTGTACGCCACGACGGCCAGCACGCCCGGAAACGGGCCGAGACCCACTGCCGCGACGAAGAAGAGCGCGTAGACGAGCGTGTCGATGGCCCGGAGCGCATTGAGCAGGGAGCGCACCCCGTAAAAGAGCCAGGCCGGGGCCACATTCCGGGCCGCCAGGAAGCCCAGCGGGAGCGCCGCCACGGCGGCGACCGCGGTTCCCACCACGGCGATCTGGAGGGTCTGCAGCGCTCCCCTGCCCGCGTTGCCAAGCACCGAGAAGTCCGGCGGGAACATGCGCCGCAGGAAGTCGGCCATGAAGGGAAGCCCCTCGACCATCCGGGAAAGGGACAGCTCGGTCTCCCAGGCTGACCACAGGAAGAGGGCCAGGACCACCGCGACGCCCGTCCACCGGCTCACCGTCCTCATCCCGCTCCCCCGCCGAAGATGGCGTCCACGATCTCGTCGGTGACGCCGGCGGCGCCACCGTCGTAGACCACCCGGCCGTCGCGAAGCCCGATGACCCGCTGCCCGTACTCCAGGGCCAGGTCCATCACGTGCAGCGTGGTGATCACCGTGATGCCGTCCTCCTCGTTGATCCGCCGCAGCAGGTCCATGACAGTCCGAGAGAGCGCCGGGTCCAGGCTCGCCATGGGCTCGTCGGCCAGGATGGTCCGCGGCTCCTGGACGAGCGCCCGGGCGATCGCCACCCGCTGCTGCTGCCCGCCCGAAAGCGTGTCGGCGCGCCGGTGGGCGAGCTCCGCCAGCCCGACTCGGGCCAGGACGGCGTCGGCCAGGACGCGGTCACGCCGCGGGAACGACCCGACAAGGGATCTGAGCTCCGGAACGTGGGAAAGCCGGCCGACCAGGACGTTGTCGAGGACGGAGAGGCGCTTGATCAGATTAAACTGCTGAAAGACGAAGCCGATGCGGGCCACGAGGCGCCGCCGGGCCTCCCCCCTCGCCGCCGTGAGGCTCTCCCCGTCGATCAGGATCTCCCCCGCCGTCGGCGCCACCAGCCCGTTCACGCAACGGAGCAGGCTCGACTTGCCCGCCCCGCTGGGGCCGATGACCGTCACGAACTGGCCGTCGGGAATCTTCAGCGAGACGTCCCGCAGCGCGACGGTGCTCGGCGGGTAGACCTTCGTGAGGCCGCGGACCTCGATCACGCGCGGGAGACCGGCTCCCCCCGCTTCCCGGCGAGAAAGTGGAGGTGAAGGTGGTACACCACCTGACCGCCCTCGGGCCCGCAGTGGCAGTTGACGCGGTAGCCCCGGTCCGCCACGCCCTTGGCCTCGCCGAGCCGCCGGGCCACCAGAAAGCACTTGCCGACCAGCTCGGCGTCGGCCGGCGTCAGCGTCGCGACCGACTCGATGTGGCGCTTGGGGATGATCAGGATGTGGACCGGCGCCTTCGGATAGAGGTCCCGGAAGGCAAGCACCTCGGCGTCCTCGTACTCGATGTCCGCAGGGGTCTCCCGCGCCACGATCCGGCAGAAAGTGCACGTTTGGCTCATCCGAGGGCCGCCCTATCGTATAATGAGCTGGTCGTCAAGACAGGCCTCGGGGAGGAGCTGTCCATGGGTACGTGTCCCAAGTGCAAGCGCAAGATCCGCCACAACGGCAACCACATCAAGCTCGGCCAGGTCTGGTACCACAAGGCGTGCCCCGAGAGACCCGCCAAGGCCAAGCAGCCCTAGCACGTCTCGAGCGCGGGCTTCGCCCGCGCAACCCTCCGGGGGGAGGCATCGGAAGGGGGGCGAAGCCCCCCTCCGAGTGATTAAAAGGTTCCGCCACCGCCACCCCCGCCGCCGCCCCCTGAGGAGCCGCCCGAGGACCCGCTCCCGCCACCGCCAAAGCCCGAGCCACCGGCGCCGCTTCCCCGGGCACCGCTGAGCCAGGCTGACTGGACGTCACGCCCGAACCCCTGGATCCCGCTCGAGTAGCCTCGGACCGAGAAGGGCGTGTCGGACTCGTACCACGCCGGCGCATCGACCGCGATTCCCTCGAAGTTCCAGATCCAGGCCTCTTCCACCCCCAGGGCGATGGCGTATGGGAGCCACTTGTGGAGGGCGTCCGGGGGCAGGCGCTTCAGCCGGTCCTTCTCGGCGCGCTCCAGGAACTCCTGAAACCCCAGGACCTGGAGCTTCGTCCGCGCTCCCTTGAAGGTCTTCCG
>LDXP01000083.1 GCA_001443385.1 Candidatus Rokubacteria bacterium CSP1-6 | reverse complement strand
AGTTCGTCGCCAGCTTGATGGAGGGGACGGGCTTGCAGCCGAAGACGGACCCGCGGCCCGTCGTGAAGCAGATGATGTTCGCGCCGCCCGCCACGAGGCCCGTGATGGAAACCGGATCATTCCCGGGGGTGTCCATGAACACGAAGCCCGGGGTCGTGATCGGTTCCCCGTAGAGGAAGACGTCCATCATCGGGGTCGTGCCGCCCTTGGTCACGCCGCCGAGCGACTTCTCGAAGACGGTCGTGATCCCTCCGGCCTTGTTGCCGGGCGCCGGGTTGTTGTCCATGGCCTCGATGCCGCGGCAGTACCACTCCCACCACTTGTAGCGGTCGATCAGCTTCTTGGCAACGCCCTCGTTGATGGCCCGCTTGATCAGGAGGTGCTCGGCCCCATAGATCTCGGGGGTCTCGGCGAGGACGCCGGTGCCCCCGTAGCGGACGAGCTCGTCCACGGCCCACCCCAGCGCCGGATTCGCGGTTATCCCCGAGTTGCCGTCCGAGCCGCCGCAGTTGGTGGCGAGGATCAGCTCCGAGATCGGCTCCCGCGTCCGGCGAGCTTCGTTCGCCTTCGGCAGGAGCTTCAGCACCGCCTCGATGCCCTTCTCCACGGTCTTGCGGACGCCACCCGTCTCCTGGATGGTGAGGATCGTGGGCTGCCGCTCCGGATGGCCGGGCGCCGCCATCCGCTGCCGCTCCACCATGACGACGGCCTGGTTCACCTCGCAGCCCAGCCCGATCAGGAGGTAGGCGGCGACGTTGGGGTGCTTGGCGTAGCCCGCCAGGACGCGCTGGAGCGCCAGGTGGTCCTCGCCGAAGAGCTTGGTGCCGCAGCCGGACTTGTGGGTGATCGCCAGCACGCCGTCCACGTTCGGAAAGTCCTTCTGCACGTCGCGGAACTTCTCGCGGACGAACTGGCAGACGCTGGCGGAGCAGTTGACCGTCGAGATTACCGCCACGTAGTTGCGCGTGCCGACCCGTCCGTCCTCCCGCCGGTAGCCTTCGAAGGAGCGCATCTCGGAGGGCGGGTAGTAATCCACGGGGCGAACGTCGGTGCCGACCTCGTACTCGCGCTGGAGCTCCCCGATCGCCAGGTTGTGGGTGTGGACGTGATCACCCCTGGCGATATCCTGCGTGGCGAAGCCGATCACCTGGCCGTAGCGCCTGAGGGGCTGCCCGACCGCGATGCTCCGCCGGGCGATCTTGTGCCCTGGACGGATGTCCTGCCTGGCCTCGATGACTCCCCCGTCGTCCTCCAGGCGCGTCCCGACACAGATCTCGGCCTTGGCGATCGCGACGTCGTCCTCGGGGCGGAGGACGACCGCCTTGTCTCTGAGCGCGCAGGTCACCATCACTTCTCTCTCGGCCTCCAGATCAGGGCGTCCGCCTTTTTCCCGCGTGATCTAGCCATCGCTGACTTTATAGCATATCCTTAACGCGCCCGAAAGCCGCGCCATGGAGCCACTCGAACGCGAGATCCGGCTGAGCGGTCTCCGCTTCCACTATGTGGAATGGGGAACGGCGGCAGCACCGCCGCTCGTTCTGCTCCACGGCTTCACCGGCCACGCCCGAACCTGGGACGATTTCGCCGCATCCGTGGCCGACTGCTTCAGGGTGCTGGCCCTCGACCAGCGGGGCCACGGCGACAGCGACCGGGCTCCGCACGGCGACTACCGGATCGCCACCATGGCCCAGGACGTGGCGGCATTCGCCGATGCCCTCTGCCCCGGACCTTTCCGCCTCGTGGGCCTCTCGATGGGCGGCCGGGTCGCCATCGCCTATGCCGGCTCCCACGGGGGACGGGTCGAGCGGCTCGTCCTGGTGGACATCGGCCCCGAGATCGCCCCGGAGGGGGCCGCGCGCGTCCGGACCGTAGTGGCGAACGTCCCCGAAGAGCTCGCCTCTGAGGAGCAAGCGTGCCGGCTCCTCCGCGCCGCGTCTCCTCGCTACTCGGACTCCCTGATCCGCCACCGGGTCAAGCACGGCTTCAACCGCCTGCCCGGCGGGCGGCTCGGGTGGAAGTACGACAAAGCCCTGAGGATCCAGGCGCGGGAGGGACGCCGGGACATGCCGGACCTCTGGCCCGACCTCGCGCGCATCGCCTGCCCCGCGCTGATCGTCCGGGGCATCGAATCCGATGTGCTCTCCCCCCAGATCGCCAAGCGCATGCTCGAGATTCTCCCGGAGGGCCGCCTGATCGAGATCCCCGACGCCGGCCACACGGTCCCCGGCGATCAGCCCGAGGCCTTCCTGAAGGCGGTCCGAGCCTTCCTGGAGCCCTGACATGACCCAGACATTCGTCCATCTCCCGGTTGACCGCGTCATCTTCGGCGCAGGCGCTCTCGGCGAACTCCCTCAGGCCGTCGAGCGACTGGGAGTGAAGCGGGCCTTCATCATCACGGGGCGCACGCTCGCGACGAAGACCGAGTGGGTCTCCCGCGTCCAGGGGCTCCTGGGCGACCGCTGCGCCGGCGTGTACGGCGAAGCCAGCCAGCACGTTCCGAAGCGGACGATCCTCGACGCGGCGGCCCAGGCCCGCGCCGCCCAGGCCGACGGCCTGGTCAGCGTCGGCGGCGGCAGTCCCATCGACACCGCCAAGGGCGCGGCCCTCTGCCTCGCCGAAGAGATCCGGGACGAGGCCGGCTTGAACCGGTACGCGACGCCGCAGCGCCTGGCGGAGAGCGAGCCCTTTCTGGTCAACCGTCCGGTCCCCCAGATTGCGATCCCCACGACCCTCTCGGCGGGGGAGCACACGGGGGTGTTCGGCACGACGGACGAGGGCGCGCGGCGGAAGGACGGCGCCGGCCACCCGCTGCTGGTCCCCCGCGTCGTCATCCTCGACCCCGAGATCACCCGCGACACGCCGGAGTGGCTCTGGGCCTCGACGGGCATCCGGGCGCTGGACCACGCCGTCGAGCGCTTCTACACCCCCACCCACCAGCCCCTGACCGACGTGCTCTGCATCGAGGCGATCCGGCTCCTGGTGCGGGAGCTGCCCGTCACCATGCACACCCCCGACAACCTCGACGCGCGCCTGGCCTGCCAGCTGGCGGCCTGGTTCTCGCTCTTCGGCGCCTTCAACGCGCGTACCGGGCTCTCCCACGCCATCGGCCATCAGCTGGGCGGGCGCTGCGGGGTTCCCCACGGCCAGACCTCCTGTGTCATCCTGCCCCACGTGATGCTCTTCAACACTCCCGCGGCGGCGGACCGGCTCGCCGTGATCGGCGAGGCCGCGGGAGTCATGACGGAGGGGAAGAGCACCGAGGACGCGGCCAAGGCGGCGACGAAGACCGTGGCCCGCGCGATCAAGGCGCTCGGTTGCCCCACGCGGCTCACAGAGGTGGGCGTCACCGAGGCGGACCTCCCCCCCATCGCCCAGGCAACGTTCGACGAGCTTCGGCCGGGGATGAACCCGCGGCGGGTCCACGACCCCGACGAGATCCTGGAGATTCTCAAGGCGGCCCTGTAACCCTCACCCCGAAACAGGAGGCGTCTATGGCAAGACTCAAGCAGCGAAAGGGAGTTCTGATCGGCCTCACCGTCTTGCTGCTCGTATTCACCGCGGGGTTCTACGCGGTCGCCCAGCAGATGGAGGAGTCCAAGCGGCAGCGCACCGTGTCGGTGGCCGGCGGGAAGTATCACGTCCTCCCCGCCACGCTGGAGACCACCCAGTGGGGCTGGCTCGACCCCAAGGAGCCTGCCAAGCTCGTCGTCAACTCGGGAGACATCGTGGCCGTCGAGACCATGATGCACGCCCATAACAAGATCCAGCCGGGAACCACGATGGAGGAGATCGTCGCCCTCAGGAAGGCCAACCCCGGCGGCGGTCCCCACTCGCTGACCGGGCCCATTTACGTCAACGGCGCCGAGCCCGGCGACGTGCTCGAGATCAGGATCCTGAAAATCGTTCCCAAAGCCTTCGGGATCAACTTCAACCTGCCCGGCAAGGAGTTCCCCACGATCGGCGCCCTCGCCCCCGAGATGCCCGACGGCTTCGTGAAGTTCTTCTATTTGGACTGGGACAAGCGTCAGGCTGAATTCAAGCCGGGGATCATCCTCGACCTCCAGCCGTTCCCCGGCACCCTGGCCGTCGGGATCGATCCCAACGACCCCTCACCCCGGAAGGGCGGATCCACCGACCCGATGGCGCCGGTCTCGACGATCCGCCCCTGGAAGAACGGCTCCAACATGGACCTCAACGAGCTCCAGGAAGGCACCACGATCTTCATCCCGGTCTTCCTCAAGGGCGGCCTCATCTGGACCGGCGACTCCCACTGCCGTCAGGGCAACGGTGAGGTGAACCTGACGGGGCTCGAGTGCGCCTACCGGGAGATCGTGATGCAGCCGATCGTGCGGAAGGACATGAAGCTCGAGTGGCCGCGGATGGAGACCAAGACCCACTGGATCATGATGGGGTTCGACGAGGACCTCAACAAGGCGATGGTCAACGCGGTTCGAGAGACGGTGGACTTCCTGTCGAAGCAGAAGATGGTCCCCCTGGACCGGTACGAGGCCTACTCGCTGGCCTCCATGGCGGCCGACTGCCGGGTAACCCAGGTGGTGGACGTCCGCAAGGGAGTCCACTGCATGGTGCCCAAGTCGCTCTTCGTTAAAAAGTAGCAGGTTGCTCCGCGCGTTAAGCCTTGTCCTCCTAGCCGCCGCCCCCGCCTGGGGCGGCGGCCCGCTCTCCGTCGTCACCACCACCACGGACCTCAAGGCGCTGGTGGAAGCCGTAGGGGGAGACCGGGTCCAGGTTGAAGCCCTGGCTCCCCCACTCGCGGACCCCCACGCCGTCGAGGTGAAGCCCGGGCAGCTGGTCAAGTTGAAGGCCGCCGCCCTGCTCGTGAGGATTGGCCTGGATCACGAGCCATGGCTGACCCGCGTCCTTCGCTCGGTCAACGACCCCCGGTTCGCTCCCGGCAGCCCCCACTATCTCGACACAGCCAAAGGGATCCAGCTCCTCCAGGCCGAAACGCCGAGGGTCAGAAGCGAGCGGGGCGTCCACGTTCACGGCTTCGGGAATACCCACTACTGGCTGGACCCTGAGAACTCCCGGCCCATGAGCGGCGCCATCCTCGACGCGCTGGCGCGCCTCGCCCCGGCTGAGCGCGCGCATTTCGAGGCAAACCGGAAGCGCTTCCTCGAACAGCTGGACGCGGGCCTCCGGCGCTGGGCCCAGGCCATGGCCCCGTACCGCGGCACCCGGGTCGTCGTCGTCCACGAAACCTGGCCGTACTTCGCCGAGCGCTTCGGCCTCGTCGTGGTCGCCGCGGTCGAGCCGACTCCGGGGGTGCCGCCCTCCCCGGCCTATCTGGCCTCCCTCACCCAGAAGATGAAGGCGGCGGGGGTCAAACTGCTCATCGCGGAGCCGTCCGCGAATGCCTCGGTGGTGAGCCAGGTCGCCGCCCGGAGCGGCGCCCGCATGGTCACGCTGATTCCGTCGGTGGGCGGCGATCCCGGAGCCAGGGATTACGTAGCGCTCTTCGACCTGAACATCAAACGCCTGACCGACGCTCTGGCTGCCGCGCGCTGATGTCGCTGGCCCTCGAGTTCCTCTGGGTCCCCTTCCTCGCCTGCCTGGTCCTGACCGGGATCCACGTTTACCTCGGCCTCCACGTCCTCGCGCGCGGAGTCATCTTCGTGGACCTGGCCCTGGCTCAGGTGGCGGCCCTCGGGATCACGGTCGCCTTCCTGGCCGGGCACCCCATTCAAAGCGACGCGGCCTACTGGTACGCCCTGTCATTCACGGTGGGCGGGGCCCTGCTCTTCTCGGTCAGCCGGATGCGTCGCGCCGCGATTCCCCAGGAAGCGATCATCGGCATCGTCTACGCGGTGTCCGCGGCCGCGGCGGTGCTGGTCGTGGACCGGGCGCCGCAGGGGAGCGAGCACATCAAACAGCTCCTAGTGGGAAGCATCCTGACCGTGACGCCGAAGGAGGTCGGCGCCCTGGCGATCCTCTACGCGGTAGTCGGGGCGATTCACTGGGCGGTCCGGCGCCCGGTTCTCCAGATCTCGTTCGACCCCGAAGCCGCCCTCAGGGAAGAACGGTGGATCCGCTGGTGGGACTTCCTCTTCTACGCCTCCTTCGGCTTCGTGGTCACGAGTTCCGTCCGGATCGCCGGGGTCCTCCTCGTCTTCTCCTACCTCATCGTTCCCGCGGCGGTCGGGGCGCTGCTGACGCGCTCGGTTGCAGGCCGCCTGCTGCTCGGCTGGGGCTTCGGGTTCCTCGTGAGCGTGGTGGGGCTCACCGCCTCGTACCTCTGGGACCTTCCCACCGGGGCCGCCGTCGTCACGACGTTCGGCGCCTTCCTGGGAGCGGTCGCGCTGGGAATCGGGACGCGGGCGCTCATCCGCCAGGTCCGCACCCGGGGAGTCAAGGCGCTCGCGGGAGTCGCTATGGTAGGCTGCGTTCTCGTCGCGGTGGCGGGCGGCCTGCTCCTCCTCTTCCCCCGAATGGACCACCACTGGCTCAACTGGCTCGAGGAGGCGGCGCCGGCCGTCGAGCTCGCGTTCCTCACCCCGCGGGAGCGCGACACGTACTGGGAGAGCCGGGAAGCGAGCGGGCGCGGCCAGGCGGAGCTCCAGCGCCTGCGCGCGATCCAGCAGGAGGTCCAGTGGGGGACGCGGCAGATGGGTCAAGAGCAGCAGGAGCGGCTTCGCCAGTTCCTCGCGAGCCGCGGGGAAATCGCGGCCGGGGATCGCATGGTCCTCAAGACGCTCCGGGGAAAGGCGCGGGAGCGGCAGCGCTACTGGCTGGGAATCCCGCTCCTCGCCGCCGGCGCCCTGGGTGCCCTCGTCCTGGCGCGGGCGCGCCGCCGCGCCTGATGACGGCTCCCCCCCGCCTCGCCACGCGCGAGTTCCTGCGCCTCTGGGCCGGCGCCTTCCCATTCTTCCTCTCGTTCTACCTGCTGCTCCCGACCATCCCCCTCTACGCGCGGGCCCTGGGAATCCCCGAATCCGAGATCGGCCTGATCGTCGGTTTCTTCGCGCTCTCGTCCATGACGGTGCGGCCGTGGGCCGGCTGGGCGGCCGATCGCTACGGCCGGCTCCCCCTCCTCGTCGCCGGCACGCTGCTCTTCCTCGCCTCCTCGCTCCTCTACGGGTGGAGCCGGAGCGTGGGGGCGCTGCTCGCCGTCCGCGTCGTCCACGGCGCCGGCATGGGCTTGTACCCCACCGCGGCGACGGCGGTGGTGGCGGATATCGCCCCGCCGGAGCGGCGGGGGGAGGCCATGGGCTTTTTCGGCGCCGCGGGAAATCTGGCGCTCGCGCTGGGCCCGGTCGTGGGAGTGTGGCTGATGGAACAGCTCGGCTTCCCTTCCCTCTTCGCCGCCTCGGCGGCCGCCGCGGCGCTGGCGCTCGCCTTGGCCCTTTCGCTCAAGGAGACGGCGCCCGGGCTGCGCCGCGTGGCCTTCGGCCTGGCGTCGGTGCTGAGCCCGGCCGCCCTGTTCCCGTCGGCGATTCTCTTCTGCCTCATGGCCACCTACGGAGTCCTGATGGCCTTCCTCCCCCTCTACGTCCGCTCGATCGACGCGGGAAACCCTGGCATCTTCTTCCTGGTCTTCGCGTCCGTCGTGGCGGCCGTCAGGGGATACGCCGGCCGGCTTTCTGACCGCCTCGGCCGGGCGCCCGTGTCGGCGGCAGGCATGATTCTAGCCGGCCTCGCCACGGCGGCCCTCGCGCTTCGCGGAGGGCCTCTCACCCTGGTCCTGGCCGGAACGCTCTACGGAATCGGCTTCGGGGCCGCCCAGCCGTCGCTCATGGCGTGGACGGTAGACCTGGTGCCCCCCATCGAGCGAGGCAAAGCCATGGGCACCTTCTTCACCGCCTTCGAGCTGGGCATCGGAGCCGGCGCCATCGGCTTCGGCCTCGTCCTGGGGCGCGCCGGGTTTCCCTCCACATTCCTGGCGGCCGGGGCCCTGGCCCTGGCCGGAGGCGCCCTCGGAGCCACCCGGTTTGGCCGTTGACAGGCTCCGGCCGGCTCTGTACCATTAGCGCACTTTTTCTCCGGGCTCCGCACCGACAGCGAAGGAGGCCGCCATGCCTGACAAGGAGCGCACCAAGTACCAGCTCGACGAGAAGGACATCCCCACCAAGTGGTACAACATCCAGGCCGATCTCAAGACGCCGCTCCCGCCGGTTCTCCACCCGGGCACGGGCCAGCCCATCGGGCCCCAGGATCTGGCGCCCCTCTTCCCCATGGAGCTGATCAAGCAGGAGGTCAGCCAGGAACGGTGGATCGAGATCCCCGAGGAGGTGCGGGACGTGTTCCGGCTCTGGCGTCCCACGCCGCTCTACCGGGCGCGGCGGTTGGAGAAGGCCCTCGGCACGCCAGCGCGGATCTACTACAAATACGAGGGCGTCAGCCCGGCGGGCAGCCACAAGCCGAACACGGCCGTGGCCCAGGCCTACTACAACAAGAAGCAGGGCGTGACGCGCCTCAGCACGGAGACCGGGGCTGGGCAGTGGGGGTCGGCCCTCGCGATGGCCTGCGCCTTCTTCGGCCTCCAGTGCAAGGTGTACATGGTGAAAGTGTCGTATCACCAGAAGCCCTACCGGCGCGTCCTGATGGAAACCTGGGGCGCCCAGGTCGTCCCGAGCCCAAGCCCCGACACCCAGGCCGGCAAGAAGATCCTCGAGCAGGATCCAAACTCCCCCGGGAGCCTCGGCATCGCGATCAGCGAGGCGGTGGAGGACGCGGCCACCCGCGAGGACACGAAGTACTCCCTCGGCAGCGTGCTGAACCACGTGCTCATGCACCAGACGATCGTCGGCCTGGAGACGAAGAAGCAGCTCGACAAGGCCGACGACGAGGCCGACATCCTGGTCGGCTGCATCGGGGGCGGCTCCAACTTCTCGGGCTTCTCCTTCCCCTTCGTTGCCGACAAGCTTACCGGCAAGAAGAAAAAGCTCCGCGTCATCGCCGTCGAGCCGACCGCCTGCCCGAGTCTCACCAAGGGCAAGTACGCCTACGACTTCGGCGACACGGTGGGCCTCACGCCGCTCGTCAAGATGCACACGCTCGGCCACACGTTCGTCCCGCCGCCGGTCCACGCCGGCGGGCTCCGCTACCACGGCATGGCGGCGCTCGTCTGCAAGCTCTACGACGATGGGATGATCGAGGCCGTGGCGGTGCCGCAGGTCGCCACGTTCCAGGCCGCCATCCAGTTCGCCCGCGCCGAGGGGATTATTCCCGCCCCCGAATCGGCTCACGCGATCCGTGTCGTGATCGACGAGGCGCTCCGATGCAAGAAGGAAGGCAAGCGGCAGGCGATCGTCTTCAACCTGTCGGGCCACGGCCATTTCGACCTCGGGGCGTACGAGGCGCATCTGGCGGGCAAGCTCCAGGATTACGAGTACCCCGCCGAGAAGGTCGCCGAGGCCCTCACGCACCTGCCCAAAGTAAAAGGGTAGGAGGTTCAGCATGATGATCGGGCGCCGCGAGTTCCTCAAGACGGGCGCGGGGGTAGCGGCCGGTGTCTGGCTGGGCCGCCCCCCTGTCCTCAGCGCCCAGGGCAAGGGCAAGGTCCGGCTGGCCTACCTCCAGCTCGGCTGGGCGGCGACCGAGATCATCCACAAGGAGGACCTCCTCGGCAAGCACGGGTGGTCGGCCGAGTACTCGATCGTGCCTGGGGCGCCGGGGCCCCTGCTGAACCAGCTCGCCTCGAAGAACGTGGACGCCATCGACATGAGCTTCGCCCTGGCCGCCAAGGCCTTCGAGGACGGTGTCCCCCTCAAGGTCACGGGCGTGGCCACCGCGGTGCTGGGCGCGATCGTCGCGCGCAAAGACGCCGGGCTCTCGAAGGTCGAGGACCTCAAGGGCCGGAAGATCGCCGCGATCGTCGGCACCTCGACCTTCTTCGACATCCGCGCCCTCACGCTCAAGGGCTACGGCTTCGACCTTCAGAAGGACACCCAGATCGTCACGGCCACCTCCCCGCCCGACATGGTCACGCTCCTCGGCAAGAAAGACGTGGACGCGATCATCGCCTGGCAGCCCATCACCGACTCCGTGGTGTTCCGCGGCGAGGGGGTCTATCTCACCAAGCAGATCGATCTCTGGCGCAAGGCAACGGGGCGGGCCGCGGGCTTCCCCGTCCACGTCTGCTATCTCGTCCACAACGAGTTCCTCCAGAAGAACCCCCAGATCGCGGGGGACCTCAACGCGGCCCAGAAAGACGCCGTGGACATCTGGTACAACAAGCCGGCCCGCGCCATGGAGATCGTCGCCGAGGTGACCAAGCTGCCGAAGGACGTGATCCAGGTCGCGCACAAGGAAACCGTGCGGATGCTCCACGGCCTGGCAGACGAGCAGGTCGAGACGCTGATCGCCCAGCTCAAGATCAACAAGGAGTTCGGCTTCCTCAAGTCCGACATCTGGGACAACCCGGATCGGATCCGCCGCGAGTTCTTCCACCGGGCGTGATTACTCGGAGGGGGGCTCCGCCCCCCTTCCGAACCTCCCCCCGAGAAAGGGGTTGCGCCGGCAAAGCCGGCGCTCGAACGGAGGCCCTTCATGACGCGGCGGGACTGGGCGAACCGGCTCCACCTCCCGACGCTCGGCGCCGTCCTCGTCATCCTCGTGGTCTGGTCACTCCTCTCCTGGCGCTACGGCGCCTATGTCCTGCCCGCTCCCCTCGCCGTGCTCAGGGGATTCGGCGACATCCTCCAGAGCGGGGAGATCTGGAAGCACACGGGGGCCTCCCTCTACCGCATCGCCGTGGGCTTCGGCGGCGCAGTGGGGATCGCGGTTCTGATGGGCCTCGCGGCGTTCGTCTCGCGCACCGCGCGGGGTGTCGTCCACGACTTTCTCGCCGTCCTCAACTCCACCTCGGTCTTCGTCTGGATCGTGATCTCCATCAT
>LDXP01000082.1 GCA_001443385.1 Candidatus Rokubacteria bacterium CSP1-6 | reverse complement strand
TCCTCAGGGTCGCCCGTGCGGTACTGCCTGACCAGCGCGAGATAGGCCTCCACGAACGGTTCGAAGAGCGACCGGTGGACGTAGATCCGCTCTACCGCGCAGCAGCTCTGACCGGCGTTGTAGAAGGCCCCGTCCACCAGGTTCCGGACGGCGTGGTCGAAGTCGGCGTCGGGCGCCACGTAGGCCGGGTCCTTGCCCCCCAGCTCCAGTCCGGCGTCGATGAAGCGGCTGGCCACGTGGCCGTAAATCTCCCTGCCGCCCACGGCGGATCCGGTGAAGGACACGTAGTCGACCTCCCCCGACCGGATCAGCCACGCCGTCGCCTCGTGGTCCAGCTTGAGTGCGGCGATGAGCCCGGAGGGAAGCTCGGTCTTCGCGAACGCGTCCACGAAGTGGTCGGCGCAGAGTGGCGTGAGCCGCGCGTGCTTCACGAGGACCGCGTTGCCCGCCAGAAGGGCCGGGACGACCACGTTGACGGCGATGAGCAGGGGGTAGTTCCACGCGGCGATGTCGAGGACGACGCCGTGGGGCTCGTGGCGAATGAAGCGGCGGAACCCGGCCTTCTCCGGCAAGGCCTCGTCGGCGAGGGCGGCCGGGGCCAGGCGGCACATCGTCTCCGCCCGGTCGATCATCGTGTTGATCTCGTTCAGGGACTGCTGGAGGGGCTTGCCCATCTGGCGCGTGATGTCGCGGGCCACCGCGTCGGCCATCTGCCGGAACGCCGGAACCATCTGGGCGACAACCCTGACCCGCTCCTCCACGGCCACGTTGCGCCACGCTCGCTGGGCGGCGCGGGCGCGCTCGATGATGCGCGCGAGCTCCCGCGCGTCGGTGAAGGCGACGGTTCGAAACGGCTCTTCGGTGGCGGGGTTGACCAGCGTCCAGCCGGGTGGCGTCACGGGTCTCCCTGGCAGCTTACAGCGGGAACCACAGCATGGCCTGCCCGGTCCCGATCGCGTTCTCGTACTCGCCGTATTGAGCCGCCCGGGCCCTGCAGGCCTCGCCCCCCAGGGCCCCGGCCAGCATCGAGTAGTGGGCGAAAAAGCCCTCGGGAGAGCACGTGGCGCGGAAGTCCGGGACCAGCTTGATCACCGATGCGTGCTCGCCCCGCTTCAGCAGGTCGATGATCTTCTCGTCGTAGGCGCGATTGGTCTCGCTGGAGACGTGTGCCGGATCGGGGCTGCTGTGGGCGGCCATGTCGTCGTACGACCAGAACCGGTGTGATAATCCGCCCGCAGCCAGGATCACGACCCGGCGATCGGTCTGCTGGATGGCGCGCCCGATGGCGAGGCCGAGCTCGAGATTTCGCTCATGGGAGGCTGTCTGGCACACACCCACGGAGACCACCCGGTGCTCCTGCTGAGGGTTCAGGTAGTGCATCAGGTTCAGCGTGGGGTAGTGCAGCGCCATCCCTTGATAATTCGCCCCCTCACAGCGAAGCCCGATCTTCTGGGCCTCGTCGACGATCGCTTCGCCGAGCATCTTGTCTCCGCGGTAGTCGAAGGCCATGTCGTGGAGCGTGCCGGGGAGCTCGTCCGAGGTGTAGATGCCGGCGAGATGCTCCTGGGTGTTCACGACGAACCCGCGGGTCGTGAACCAGTGGGTGTCGAAGATGATGAAGGTGTCGAACGTGGCCGGCTGAATGCGCTCGCGGTAGATCCCCTGGAGCGCCTGGGGAAACGAGGTATCGCGGCCGGCGTAGCGCTGCCGCCGCTCGGCTTCCGGCAGCATGATGCTCGGCACGTGGCTCAGCAGCCCCGCTGCGACAATCACGCCCATAGGGGGCCTCCTTCTGGACGATCTTACACCGGGAGCGTCTGTCTCGCCTCGGTATGGCGCTCACCTTTCGATCGGCTTCGTGACGGGCTCGTGGGCCCCGTAGAAGTACATGCTGCGGCCCGCGGGACCTCCCACTACCGCGATCTCGAAGCAGTCCGGGACCTCGAAAATCGGCAGCTCGAGGTCGGGGTGCTGGAGGAGCCACTGGAGGTCCGGGCGGCCGGCGATGAGCGTCGAGGGCTCTTTGGTCCACCGGAGAAGCCTGAAGGGCATGCGAGCGTTCTCATAGAGGAAGCGACGAATATCCGCCTTGGACCAGCCGTGCTTGGCGATGATGGCGGCGTGCTCGGGGCAGAGCATGACCAGGCCGTGGTCGCGGACCGTGACTTTGGTCCGGGGGTCGGCCCAGTGGCCTTCGAGCCAGCGTCCGGTGCTGCCGATGGCGATGTTGGTCGCGGCGCTCACCACGGTCTGGAGAATCCGCTCCGGGGTCGTGTTGGCGAAGTCGAGCACGTCGGTCTGGCCGTAGACCGTCTGCACGGTGACCGTGCTCTGGTCGCGGTCGAATCCCTTCTCCACGTGGAACGGCTCCCAGGGATTTGCCTCCTCGTTCTCGGCGGCGCAGAGGCTGAACTTGTTCGCCGAGCCGATGGTGTCCATGTCCATGAGGCCGGGGTAGGCCTGGCCCACGTTCATGTAGACAAGGCGCAGGGCGCGGCCGATGACGACGTTCGGAAACGACGGCGCGCCCGGCCCCAGCGCGCAGCGGCCCGAGTTGATCCCGAGTTGCCGCACGATGGGGCCGTTGACCAGGATGAGCGGCGCGTGGGGGCCCGTGGACATGGCGGCGATTCTCAAGAGGAAGCGCGGATCCGCCACCGCCTCGACGGCCGCCAGGAGGACGGGCAGGTGCTCGGGACGGCAGCCGGCCATCACGGCGTTGATCGCGATCTTCTCGACGGTGCCGACGCCGAAGCCGGGCTCGAGCACCGCCACCACCTCGTCCCGCGCCCGCCGCGTGCCGCCGAGCATCCGCTCGACGCGGTCCGGGGTAGGGGGGACCAGCGGGAAGGCGTCGCTCCATCCGCGCTCGAGGAAGAGCCCGTTCATGCGGTCCAGGGCGTCGAGGGTGTCCGCGCCCTCGATGGTCAGCCGCTCGGCGGCGGGGCCGGCGGCCGGCGCCTCCACGATCGTCGCCGGGGACTCGGTGAGGCCCTGGATCACCTGGTCGATGCAGCCATCGACCGCACGGCGGACCTCCTCCGGCGTCTGGTTGGTCAGCGGCAGCGGCACTACCGCGATGGGCAGCGCGGTGAGGCCGAAGGCCTGGGCGCTCCGCCGCGCGTCCTTCACGAAGCCGGCGGCGGTGAAGGAGACGGTGGGCAGACCGGCCCGCTCCATTTCCACCATGTCGTGGACAAGCCACGACGTGCAGGACCCTCAGTCGCTGGTGGTGCCGATGACGGCGTCGCACTCCGCGGCGATGCGCTCCACGTCGGACGCGGTCGCCATGCGGAAGAGGCTTCCCACCTCGCCCCAGTACCGTTTGAACGTGACGCCCGGGAGGCGCTCAGTCAAGAGCTCGGCGGCCCGCGTCAGCGCGTGATCGCCGCCGGCCTTGAGGTTCCAGTAGAGCCCGATCCGCTTGCCCTGGAGGTCGGACGGGCGGTGGGCCGCCTTGACGGTTTGCTCGATCGTCGCTGCCTGTGGGTTCAAGACCTCGAGACGCATGATCGATACCTCCTCAACCTGACCCTCGGCCCTCTCACCTTTATCCTCTCCCCCCTCACCCCACTCATAATCCCCTCACCTTGATCCTCTCCCCCCCGAGGGGGAGAGGGCAGGGTGAGGGGGAGAGGAGAAAAGGTGAGGGGCGTTCGAGTGGGGCGGGGTGAGGGGGGAGGGGCGCGGTCATTCGAGCGTGAATCCTTTCGAAGCGATCTTGTGGCCAACGATCTTGTACTCGCCGCGGGCCAAGGGTTTGTAGACGACGAAGGTCTCGGTGGCCGTGTGCTTGGCGTACTTGACTTCGTACTCGAGGGTGACGTGGGTCCCGCTGTCGGGCGGGACGAAGTCGGTGCGCCAGTTCCACTTCTTGAGGGAGTAGGCCTGCAGCGCGCCGAGCCGCGCCGTGATGAGCCGGAGGTCGGCTTTCCAGCCCGCGGAGCTCCGCGTCTCGAAGTACGTCCTGGCGAAGAACGCCATGGCGCGGTCGGGATCCTTGTCCTTCAGGGCCTGAAGGTATCCCTCCGCCGCCGCCCGGGCCCGGGCCTCCTTGTCGCCGGCCCCGCATCCCGCGAGCGTGAGGAGGACGAGGAGGAGCCCCCGCCAGGCGGTTCGGCCCATCAGAGCCGGCGGAGTTGGGGATCCGGCTTGTTCAGCGCGGCGATCACGAAGGCTCTCGTCATGGAGCGCCCTCCTCGCGTCGGGGTTGCCCCATTATCCCTTCCTCCGCTCGCTTGTCAATTCTCCTTTCTTGACGCCGGGGGAGGCTCCGGCTATCCTCTCTCGGCATGGAGGGCGTGAACGCGAAGACGCTCAGGCGGATGGCGGCCCTTCTCGGCTATGACTGGTCCGACGAGGAGCTCGAGGCGCTTTTGCCGCAGGTGGAGAAGAGCCTGGAAATGGTGGAGCGATTGGACGCCCTCGCGCTCCGCGATGTGGAACCGGCCCTGCAGTACCGCATTGTCTAGGGGACCGTCGTGACGGAACTGGTCTGGAAGCCTATCTCGGAGCTCGGCCGCCTCATCGCGGGCAAGGAAGTTTCGCCCGTGGAAGTCGTCCAGGCGTACCTGGATCGGATCGAAGCGCTGGACGGGAAACTCAAGGCCTTCATCACCGTGTGCCGGGACGATGCCCTGGCCGCCGCGAAGAACGCCGAGACCGCCGTCATGAGCGGGCAGGCCGTGGGGCCGCTGCACGGCGTCCCGATCGGTCTCAAGGATCTGTTCGCCACCAAGGGGACGCGGACGACCGGGGGATCGAAGATCCTCGCCGACTGGATTCCCGAGGACGACGCCACCGTCGTGGCCCGGCTGAAAGACGCGGGGGCCATCGTGCTGGGCAAGCTCAACATGCACGAGTTCGCCTACGGGCCGGAGGGGCTCAACGCCCACTACGGGAACGCCTGGAACCCCTGGGACGCCCACACCCACCGGATGCCGGGGGGCTCGTCGTCGGGATCAGGCGTGGCCGTTGCCGCGGGGCTCTGCGCCGCAGCGCTGGGGTCGGACACGGGCGGCTCGATCCGCATCCCGGCCGCCCTGTGTGGCATCACGGGGCTCAAGCCCACCTACGGCCGGGCGAGCCGCGCCGGTGTCCTGCCGCTGGCCTGGTCCATGGACCACGTGGGCCCCATGACGCGCACGGCGGCCGACGCCGCGCTCCTACTGGCGCCCATGTCGGGGTACGACCCGCGGGATCCCACCACGAGCGTACTGCCGGTCCCCGACTATCGGGCCGCGCTCACCGGCGACATCAAGGGCCTGCGGGTAGGACTGTTCCGCCCCTTCTTCCTCGAGTCGGCCGGAATGGTCCTGCGCCAGGCCGTGGAAGGGGCCATCAAGCGCCTGGAAGAACAGGGAGCCGTGGTGGAACAGGTCGCGCTGGAGAGCGCCGCCCACGTCGCGGGGGCCTCGTTCGCCATTGTCGCGGCCGAAGCGCTCGCGTACCACGACGAGTGGATGCGGACACGGCCCGGTGACTACGGCGCCGACGTCCGCGATCGGCTGCGGCTCGGCGCGTTCGTGTCCGCCACGCAGTACCTCAAGGCCCAGCAGGCGCGTCAGCTCATCCGGAACGAGGTGGACGCGCTCCTGGCGAAGCTGGACGTGCTCATCGCGCCGGCGACCCCCATCGTGGCCCCGCCGGTGGGGCAGACGGAGGTCGTGGTCGAGGGCGAGCGGCACGACGTGAGGAGCAGCCTGATCCGGTTGACCCGGCCGTTCAACCTCTCGGGACACCCGGTCTGCGCGGTGCCGTGCGGCTTCACCGTCGCGGGGCTCCCCATGGGGATGCAGATCGTCGGGCGCCCGTTCGACGAGGCGACGGTCCTGCGCGTGGCCGACGCCTACCAGCGGGTCACCGACTGGCACACCCGCCGGCCACCTGTTGGTCAGGACGCCCCCGCCGCCCCCTCACCTTTATCCTCTCCCCCGAGGGGGGAGAGGGCAGGGTGAGGGGTGTGGTAGCATGAGGCCGCCATGGATCCCGCCACCCTCGATCAGCGACTCGCCGCCCTCGAGCGCCGCCTGGCGCATCTCGAGACCCTGCTCACGAACCTGCGCCAGCTCGTCGAGCGCTCGCAGGTGAACGACGACTCGGTCAAGGAGGGGATCAAGTCCTGGGTGACGGAGTACGTTTCGCTCCGGCTCCAGCAGCTCGTCCCCGAGACCTGCGAGCACGCCGCGACGCCGGAGGGCGGCGGCGGGCCGGTGCTGCCGGGGACCGCGATCCGGTGCACCGACGAGGTCCTCCACCGTCTCGGCAGGATTCCGATCCCCTTCGTCCGCCAGATGGTGACGCAGAAAGTGGCCGACGCCGCCCGGGCCGAGGGCACCGCGCTGGTAGACGTTGCCTTCTTCGAGCGCGCCGCCACCTTCTGACAGTGCAAGTTCTCGGGGGAGGATCTCCTGAGCTTCCAGCACTGGCAGAAGCACCTGACGGCGGGCCCCCGCCTCTAGCGTCTCCAACGGCGCCACCGCGTGGGTCCTGCCGCCGGGAACAGCCCCACGGTGCTCGCTCGCGCCAGGGCGCCGGCGTTGCTCGAGCCCATGCGACTCATTGCCTCGCTGGGCGATGGAGACGCGCTCCGCGCCGCGCCGCGGGGCTCCCCGTTCCCTGCGTCACCCACGCGGTTGCGCCGCGGCTGAGCCATGGCTGATGTCTCGGACGGGCGCGACGAGCCGGTCATTCTGCCGATCGAGGATTCGCTGGACCTGCACGCCTTCGCGCCCCGCGACATTCCCTCCGTGGTGGACGAGTATCTCCGGGCTGCCCGTCAGCGCGGGCTCGGCGAGGTGAGGCTCATCCACGGGCGGGGAACGGGCGCACAGCGCGCGGTGGTGCAGTCGCTCCTCGCGGCCCACCCGCTGGTGGCGCGCTTCTTCGACGCTCCGCCGGAGCGCGGCGGCTGGGGGGCGACGGTCGTGGTGCTGAAGGCCTGATTATGTGGCTTTGCCGCGGTCTGCTAGGAAGCGCCAGAGGAAGTCTGCGTCGAGCGGGGTCAAGTCGAAGCGCCGGCTGGCCTCGTCCACGAGGCGCGTCCGGTCCGCCTTGGGGTTCTCGCGGAGCTGTTCGTCGATCCACTGGATCGCCTGCTTGATGGGAGCCTCGCCGACAGGCATTCGCGCACCTCCGTCAGGGGATCTCGAGAGTCTCGAACCGCCGCCGCGCCGCCGCTATCGCCCCCGCGACGATCGCGGCCGAGAGCGCGACGGCGGCAGCCAGATACGCCAGAACCGAGCCACCCGCCAGGACCGACCGGACACACTCCCCGCCGAGCCAGCCTACCACGGCCACGTACCCGAGGCAGAGGACGATCGTGGCAAGCCCGCCGCCGCTGGTGGCCAGCCGCTCGGCGTTGGCCTCGCTGAAGTTTGGCCAGAGGACCCCGAAGGCGAGCGATACCGTGACCGTCGTGACGATCAGCAGCGCCAGCAAGAGCCCGAAGACGCCGAGCAGCGCCGGAAACGTCACCAGCCGGAGCGCGCCCCCCAGCGCGATGGGGCCCACCGCCAGCCCAAGGATGGTGGAATAGGCGAGGAGCTTTCCGAGGAACAGCCTGCCGAGAGACAGCGGGGCGGCGAAGAGAATCCACGCCCCTCGACCTTCGAGCGACAGGCTCGGGAAGACGAAGCGGATCCCGAAGGCCGTGACGAAGTAGCCGACCGCCATGAGGTCCAGGAAGAACAGCCGCGCCACGGTCTCCGGCTGCTCCAGCGCGTCGGCGAGCGGCGCCACAAAGAGGATCGCGGTGTAGAGCGCCAGGAGGAACACGATGAAGCCGGCGCGCCCGAGCTCGTGGGGGCTCCGGCCCAGGGTCACGAGGTCGCGCTCGATCACGGCGCCGACCGGTCCCCGCAGGAAGCGGGGGAACGCCGCGCCCGCGGCGGCGCGTCGGGCACCGGGGCGCGCCGCGATTCCGGGGCCTTCGGTCACGATGGGCAGCGTGGCGGCGAAGAGCCGCCGCCCGATCACGCCGGCTGCGACCAGCGCGAGGGCGGGCAGCACCCAGGCCGCCGCCGCGAGGGCGCCCGAACCGGCCGTGCTGACCCGGACGCCGGCAAAGAGCGAGACTGCCAGGGGGTGGCTCGGCCAGAACCAGAACCGGTGTTCGATGAACTTCAGGGACGCCGGCTTCCCGTTGGGGATGCCGGGCTCGAAGATGAGGTAGAAGTCGACCGGCGAAGGGACCACGTGGCGGCCGATCAGGAGCGCGAAGGCGCCGGCCAGGATGACGGTTGCCAGCAGCGTGGCCGTGCGCGCCCGGTACCGCCGGAACGCGATTCCCGCGAGCGCGGTGAGGAGCGTGCCGAGCGCGCCGGCCAGCACCATGAAGAGGACGAGGATGATGAGGGCCCAGAGGTAGAAGAGCGGGCCCCCGTCGTGGGAGGCTCCGAGGGCGAGGAACGCCGGGACGCCGAGGAGGACGAACGCCCAGGAGGTGAGCAGGAACGTCTCCGCCGTCCGGAGCCAGAAGAGGTCGGCCAGGGGCACCGGCGTCGAGAGGAGAAACGCGGTGTCGGACGCGCGGTAGAACGTCCACAGGCCGGTGGCGACGAAGCTCACCACCGAGATGACGAGGACCAGCGCCAGGAAGGCCTCGAGGATGTAGAGGGTGAGCGCCGCGCTGGGAGGGCCGATGCTGAGCACCTCGGCGAGCCCCTGGCGGAAGACGAAATATTCGCCGGCCATCACGAGCCCGAAGAGGACCACGAAGCCGGCGATCACGGCGAGCTTGGCCCCCTCCCGGTCCCTGACGATCTTTTCGAGCGCGTCGAGCCGCCTCCAGAGGAGCCGCAGGACAACGCTCACGCGACTACCCTCCATAGCACGACTCCGAGCTTGTTCGAGCGCGGGCTTCGCCACGACCCGCGCCACCTGAAGTGGCGCGGGTGCCCGCAGAGGTGGCTCGCCTCCGCTCGCGCGTCCCCGAGATCAGGGGGGCGGAGCCCCCCGCCGAGGAAGATCACGAAGGCCTTGCCTTCGTGAAGTGGAGGTAGAGGGCTTCCAGCGACGCGTCAGGGAGGCCGGCGCGGCGCCGGAGGGCGGCGAGATCCCCTTCCTCGACCAGCCGCCCCTCGGTGAGGAGCCCGACCCGGTGACAGACCTGCTCGGCGAAGGCCAGGGTGTGGGTGCAGAGGAGGGCGCTGCCGCCCATCTCGGCGAAGCGCCTGACAAGGTCGCGCGTCTTGATGGCGCTCTCCGGGTCGAGGCCGACGATGGGCTCGTCCACGACGAGCAGGCGCGGCGCGTGGAGAAGACTCGCCAGGATCGCGAGCTTCTGCCGGTTGCCCCGGGAGTAGTGTTCGACGTACCCGTCGGCCGCCGCGCCGAGCGCGTAGAGGTCGAGCAGCTCCTCGATCCGCCGCGTCCGCTCGGGCTCGGCGACGCGGTAGAGCGCGGCGACCAGCCCGAGGAACTCGCGGCCGGTCATCTTCTCGTACACGAACGGCTCGTCGGGGATGTAGCCGAGCAGCCCCTTGGCCCGCTCGGGCTCGGCGCCGAGGTCGATCCCCGCGATCAGCACCTGGCCGGCGGTGGGCCGGTAGAGGCCGGCGATCATCTTGACCGTCGTGGTCTTGCCGGAGCCGTTGGGGCCGATGAGGCAGTAGATCTCCCCCGGGGCGACCTCGAGCGTGAGGGCCTCGACGGCCAGGCGGTCGCCGAAGCGCTTGGACAGACGGTCGAGCCGCAGGAGGGGGTGACCGTCCGGGGCGGCCATCACCGTATTAGAGGTCCCGGAGGAGACGCCGGGCGCGCTGGATGCTGCGCCGGTGAAGGTCGAACGAGCTCACCAGCTCCGGCTTCCGCCCGCGGCGCCGCTTCAGGGTGAACAGCGTGAACGTGATGTCGTGGGCCAGGGAGAAGTCCCGGTAGAGCTGGGCGGCCACCTTCTGCGGGTTCTCCGAGTGCGTGATCTGGAAGTTGTTGGTGGCGGCGAGCGGCGGRACCCGCTCGCCGTGCTTGGTCCGCACCCACTTCATCGTCCCGCCAAGGAGGTAGGAGAGGAAGAGGCTGTCCACCAGCATGGATTCCGTCCAGGGAATGCTCTTCTGGTAGCCGGCGACGAACTTGGCCTCGGTGTTCTTCAGGAAGTTCAACGCGGTGTCCGGCGTGAGAAAGTCGCACGCCCCGAAGACGAAACCCATGCTGGGGCTCGGCCGGCAGTAGTCGGTCAGCGTTTCGAGCCGGATGGCCTTGCCGCCGAGGCCCAGGAGCTTTCGCCGCTCGCCGTGCGAGGCGATGTAGCAGACGCGGAAGGTCTTCCGCTTGCGGAGCACCTCGCGGAGAAGGAGGCCCAGGTCGTAGGCGGTGTGGAAGCGCCGGTACACGAGGCGCACCCGCGCCCCTTCCCACCCGAGCGACTGGCGGATGGCCTTCAGGTAGGGGAGGACCGAGGGTTCCTCGTCGAGGAGCCTGCCCCGGGGGTTCCACATGCTCTCGAGGACGATCAGGCCTGCCATGGCGCTCCCGCACGGGAATTCTACCACGCCGGGCGGCGCCCCCCGGATTGGCCTGGTGCCGATGGAGCCAATTGGCTCTTTACAACCCTCAAAAACGTTCGATAATGGCTCAGACGGAGGGTTCCGTGGAAATCCGATTAGATCGCGCGTCGCCCGTGCCCCTGGCGCGGCAGATTCGCTCGCGGCTCGAGCACCTGATCCGAGAGGGGATTCTCGCCCCCGGGGTCAAGCTCCCGGCCAGCCGGGAGCTGGCCCGGGACCTGGGCGTGAACCGGGCCACCGTCTCCCTTGCCTACGAGGAGCTGGTGTCGGAGGGGCTCGCCCGCGCCCACGTCGGCCAGGGCACCTTCGTGACCGAGCCTGAAGGGAAGTCGCAGGTGCTGCCGCCTAACCTCCCATCAGGACTGGACTGGTCGAGCCT
>LDXP01000081.1 GCA_001443385.1 Candidatus Rokubacteria bacterium CSP1-6 | reverse complement strand
GCGGGCGCGGGCGCTGCACCTCCTGCCGGGTGAAGTTCGTCCGGGGTAGCATTCCCCCGCCCACCATCATGGACGAGCTCCAGCTCGGCGGCGACCTCGTCCGCGAAGGCTACCGCCTCTCCTGCCAGTGCCACGTGACGGAGCCCCTCACCGTGCAGGTCGCCCCGCCCCTGGACGAGCAGGCGTTCCAGATCCTCGGTGCCGACCGCCGAGTCCAGGACGTCGCGCGGGTGGTCATCGATGCCGGGGTCACCAAGCAGGTCGTCAAGGTCGCCCTTCCGCGGGAAGAGCACCACCAGACGTCCGACCTCGAAGAGCTCCTCAACGCGGTGGGACGCTCGACGGAAGACGTCTCCCCCGCGCTCCTCAGAGATCTGCCCGCCACGCTCAGGGAAAGCGGCGGCGAAGTCTCGGTCACCACGTTCGGGCGCCAGGTGCTCGCCGTCGAGAAGGGCGACACGGCCCTCATGAAGTTCGGCCTCGCCGTGGACATCGGGACGACCAGCGTGGTCAGCACCCTCATCGAGCTGGAGTCCGGAGAGCAGCTCGCCTCGGTCTCGAGCCTGAATCCGCAGGCGGTCTTCGGCGGCGACCTCATGTCGCGGATCGCCTTCGCCCAGTTCAACCCCGCCAATCTCCGGAAGCTCCAGACCCGGATCATCGGGCTCCTGAACCAGCACGTGGAGGAGATCGTCCGCCAGTCCGGCGTCCTCGCCAAATGGATCTACAAGGTGGTGGTCGTCGGCAATACCTGCATGCACCACATCCTCCTCGGCATCGACCCCTCCTACGTGGGCCTGGCGCCCTACGCTCCCGTCATGCGCCACCCGCTGGTGATCCCCGCCCGCGACCTCTTCCTCAAGGTGAACCCCGAGGCGCGGGTCTGCTTGCTCCCGATCGTCGCCGGCTTCGTGGGCGCCGACGCGGTGGCCGTGGCCCTCGCCACGCGCATTTATGAAAGTCCCGAGATCAGGATCGCCGTGGACATCGGCACCAATGGCGAGGTTCTGCTGGGTTCGAAGGCTCACCTCTGGGCGTGCTCGGCCCCCGCCGGCCCGGCCCTGGAAGGGGCTCAGATCAGGCACGGGATGCGCGGGGCGCTGGGGGCCATCGACCGAGTCGCGATCGGAACCGACGTCGAGGTCCACACGATCGGGGAGGCCGCGCCCCTCGGCATCTGCGGCTCCGGCATCATCGACGCCCTGGCGGGGATGCTCGACGCGGGCATCATCGACCATACCGGGCTCATCCAGGTGGATCACCGCGACCGGCTCCCGCCCCGCCTGAGGGAGCGCGTGGTCGTCCGCGGCGAGGAGCGCCAGTTCATCCTGGTCAGTGCCGGCGAGGCCGGCGCCGCGTCGGAGATCGTGCTGACGCAAGACGACGTCCGCCAGGTCCAGCTGGCCAAGGGCGCCATCGCCTCGGGCGTGGCGATGCTCCAGCACGTGGCCGGGATCCCCAGCGAGCAGATCGCCGAGTTGATGCTGGCCGGCGGGTTCGGAAACTACATCTCGATCAGGAGCGCGCTCAGGATCGGGCTCGTCCCCGCGCTCCCGCTCGAGAAGATCCGCTACGTCGGCAACGCGGCGTCTCTGGGCGCCCAGCTCTGCCTGGTCTCCGAGGCCGAGCGCCAGCGCGCCGAGCGCGTCGCCCGCAGCATCGAGCACGTCTCCCTCGCGGCCCACCCCGACTTCCAGGACATCTTCGTCGAGTGCATGAACTTCCCGCCCTCATGACGATCAGCGCCGACATCGTGGGAGTCGAGGCGGGGCCGATGCTCCAGGAGGTGGACGCCCGCTGGCTCATGGCCTACTCTGCCGGCATCGGCGAGGCGAACCCGCTCTATTTCGACACCTCGCTGAAGGACGGCATCGTCGCCCACCCCGTCTTCCCGGTCTGCTACGAATGGCCCCTCGCAGTGGCGATTCGGGACAAGACCATCCAATCGGAAGCCCGGGTCAAGGCCGTCCACGCCACCCACGACCTCGTACTCCATCGGCTCCCCGTTCCCGGCGACCGCCTCTCGACCACGGCCCGGGTGGTAGCGGTCGAGCGCCGGAAGCCCGGAGCGTACGTCGTCACCCGCTTCGAGACGCGCGACGCCTCGGGCGCCGCCGTCACGACGACCGACGCCGGGACGCTGTATCTGGGAGTGGAAGCGACCGGGCCCGATCGTTCGCTCCACGCGCCCTACCGCGACCTCGAGCCCGTGGAGGCTCCCGCCGCGTGGAAGCGGCAGGTTCCTGTCCATGGGGGTGCCGCCCACATCTACACGGAGTGCTCGCGGATCTGGAACCCGATTCACACCGACCGGGCCGTGGCTCTTGCCGTCGGCCTCCCCGACATCATCCTCCACGGGACGGCGACCCTCGCGATGGCCGTCTCGGCAGTGGTCGAGTCAGAGGCGGGCGGCGACCCGACCCGTGTCAAACGAATCCGCTGTCGCTTCGGTGCAATGGTCCTGATGCCCTCCACCCTCACCGTCGAAGGGGTCCGGACCGCCTCCCCGGAGGGAAAAACGGTGACCTTCAGGGTCCTCACCGACTATGGGGCACCCGCGATCCGCGATGGGGTGCTCGTCCTGTGACGAAGCACGAGCGCATCCAGGCGGCCATCGCCCGCCGGCCCGTGGACCGTGTTCCCTACGCGGTGTGGTGCCACTTCCCGGACGTGGATCGCTCGACCGCCGGGCTCGCCCAGGCCATCCTGCGCTTTCACCAGCGGTACGACTCCGACTTCCTCAAGGTCACGCCGCGGGCCCACTACGCCGTGGAGGACTGGGGGTGCGTGGAGTCCGAGAAGGTGATGCCCGACGGCCACCGCCCGTGCGCGTCCCACGCCGTCAACGCCGCCGGCGACTGGAAGAAGATTCAGCCCCTCGACATCGCGTCGAGCGCTTACGGCCAGCACCTGGACACGCTCGTCCGCGTCGGCGTGGACAAGCGGGCCGACGCGCCCGTGCTCCCGACGGTGTTCTCTCCCCTGTCGCTCGCCCGGAAGCTTTCAGGCGACAGGCTGAACCAGGACCTGCGCGAGCGCCCCGAGGCCGTGGTCGCAGCGCTGGAGGCGATCACGGAAACCCTGGTCCGGTTCGTCACCCTCTGCCTCGACGAGGAGGCGGGGGGAATCTTTTACTCGATCCAGGCCGCGAGCCGTCGCTTCCACACGGAAGAGGAGTACGCGCGGTTCGGCGAGCCCTACGACCGACGGATCCTGGACGTGGCCATGGCCCGCTCCAAACTGGTCATCGTCCACTGCCACGGGGACGAGCTGATGTTCGAGCGCCTCGCGCGCCTGCCCGGCCATGCCTGGAACTGGGACGACCGGGCGGCCGGGCCGTCGCTGAGGGACGGCAAGGCCAAGGTGAACGGCGCGGTGATCGGCGGGGTCAATCAGTGGGCCACCGTCTGCGAGGGCACTGGCGAGGAGGTCCGGGCTGAAGTCAACGATGCCGTGACCCAGACCGACGGGATCGGCCTGATCGTCGGCCCGGGCTGCGTGCTTCCTCCCACGGCGCCGGATCAGAACGTGGTGGCCCTGGTCAGGGCCCTGGGCGGCAAGCTGGGGCTCGCTCTCTGACGCTGCTAGAAAAACGACAACCGCAGGATCACGTAGAAGACGCCGAGGAATGCACCGACGAAGAGCGAGATGAGGCTGACGGCGGGCGCGGCCAGAAGGAACAAGGTGGCCGCCACATAACGGAGTCCCATTCGGAATGCGGTGACAGCCCCGCCGGCCCAGGAGCCGGCCACGAGGCCGGCCGTCAGGCCGATCGGCGTCATGGCCAGGAATCCCCACTTGAGGGCACCGAGGGAACTCCCGTTGCAGACTACCTCTAAAAGGCCGATGAGGAACCAAGTGCCGGCGCCGAGGGTGCCCAGGGCGAACATGCCCAGACGCTCAGCACGAGTTCGGACTCCCCGCACTGCAGGTTTCTCGATCTCCGGCCAGCTGACTTGCTGCTCGACTTGAGGCATCGCGGCACCCCTCCTTGTGGGGCTTTCGAGCATTCCGGGTGCCAGGGCCTCTTTCCAAGAAAATCAGCGATTTACCCCCGACCTCCGCGCGGACCTTGCCAAAAAGGATCGTGCCTCGGGAAAGGCTGGCACGGGGTGATACCATCGATGGCGATGGCCGTCTGGATTTGAGCCCGGTGACGAGCCCCCACCGCGCCGTCGATTTCCGGGGGGCCGCCCTCGCCTTGCTCCTCTCTGCCCTCTGGGGCGGAAACCCGGTAGCGATCAAGATCGGCCTCCACGACGCCGGGCCCTTCACCCTCGGCTGGGTGCGCTTCGTCCTCGGCGGGTTCTCGATCCTCGCGTGGGCTTGGTGGACGGGGGCCCTCAAGGGGTTCAGGATCGAGCCTCACGAGTGGCGGCCGCTCGGTGTCCTCGGGCTTCTCTTCACCATCCAGATCGGCCTCATGAACCTCGGCACTGATCTCACCTCGGCGAGCCACTCCGCCGTGCTCCTCAACGCCTATGCCATCCACACGGTGGTGCTGGCCCACTTCCAGGTTCCCGGCGACCGCCTCACCCCCCGGAAGCTGGGGGGCGCCGTGATCGCGTACGCCGGCATCGTGATCCTGTTCTCCCGCCAGCTCGGTGGCGGTGGGACTTCGCTCCTCGGCGACGCCGTCGTCTCCATCAGCGCCGTCCTCCTCGGCGAGCGGACCATCTATCTGGCACGGGCCGTCCAGCGGATCGACCCGACGAAGCTCCTCCTGGCCCAGGCGGTCATCGGGTCGGCAGGCCTCGCCGGGCTCTCCCTCTGGCTGGAGGGCGGCCTGCCGTACCGGTGGACCGCGTCGCTCGCGCTGGCGATTGGCTATCAGGGGATCGTGGTGGCGGGCTTCAACTTCATCGTCAACCTCTGGCTCCTCAAGCGGCACCGGCCGAGCGCCCTGGCCGGCTTCTGGCTCACCTCACCGATCTTCGGGGTGCTCCTCTCGGCGCTCTTCGCCGGAGACCCTCTCACCCAGACATTGCTCCTTGCGAGTGTGCTCGTCGCTATCGGGATCGGCCTCGCCAGCCGCGGAACCTGACGCTCGCTCGTGCTATGCTCCTGGTCATGTCGCGGATCGTCAGCCGCCTCGTCGCCGTCCTGCTGGCTATCGGCCTCCCCTCCCTCAGCCTCCCCTCCGTCCCGGCTGCCGCCCAGCAGACTCCCGTCGCCTCGCTTCAGGCCCTCGTCGCGCCGTTCTTCGCGCAGCTCTCCGCCCTCCGCGGGCTCCCCTCGGCCGGCTCGCCTCCTCCCGTCGTGGTCCGCTCCCGGAGCGAGACGCGGCGCTTCCTCGACCAGGAGCTGAACCGCAAATACCCCCCGGCCCAGATCCAGGCCGAGCAGAAATCGATGATCGCCTGGGGGCTCGCCCCGCCCGACTTCGACCTGCGCGCCTTCTTCCTCGACCTCATGGAGGAGCAGGCGGCCGAGCGTCGGGGCGTGGAGGTCCTCGTGCTCGAGCGGGTGCCCGTGGCGTCCGTCGAGCCGATCCGCCGGGCCGTGCTATCCTCTCCCTAGCCATGCCGACTCAGCCGTCGAAGCAGCTCGAGGTCGTCCCCAACCCGCACCCGGACCGAGACTACGAGGTCAACATCGCCATCCCCGAGTTCACCTGCCTCTGCCCCCGCACCGGCCAGCCCGACTTCGCCACCATCCGCATCCGCTACATCCCCGACCAGCACCTGGTCGAGCTGAAGTCGCTCAAGCTCTACATCTGGTCGTACCGCAATGAGGGGGCCTTCCACGAGGACGTCACCAACCGGATCCTGAACGACTTCGCCGCCGCCGCCAAGCCGCGCTGGATCGAGGTGGTGGGCGACTTCAACATGCGCGGCGGCATCAAGACCGAGGTCAAGGCCACCTACGGCAAGCGCTCCGACCTCTCCTCCTGAACTTTCTCGTCGCCGGTAATACACACATCCGTATAAGACGCATTGATGCAATGTCGAAGATCGTGGCCGGTCTTCAGGAGCTCCCGTGCCTCTGCAACCTCCCCCTCCTTCTTTCGCCAATGGGACACCATATTCTGCAGGTCTCTGGCGGCCGGTTTCCCGGCTGCAAATCGTTCCAGCAGTTCCCTTGGCCGGCGAGGCTGAGCAGTAGCACCCCGGTAACCTGAGGAGGGTGACTGGGGCAATCTCCCTCGTCGCGCCCCCAGATCCTGGTGTCGACTATTTCACACAGTTGGCAGCCCAACCGGGGTCGACTAGAATCGTCTCGCCATGAACCGGCAGGACTTTCAAGCCCTCGCCAGTGTCCGGCTCGAAGAGACCAAGGCCCTGCTCGATGCCGGCCGCTCGGACGGGGCCTACTATCTGGCGGGATATGCCGTGGAGTGCGCCCTGAAGGCATGCATCGCCAAGAGGACCCGAGAGCACGATTTCCCACCGCCGCCGAATGCGGTGCGCGACTACTACTCGCATGATCTGGCAGACCTCCGCAAGACTGCAGGTCTTGACGCCCGGCTACGGGTGGAAGCGCCACAGGGGTCAGACCTCGATCGCAACTGGGGGATCGTGTTACTGTGGAAATCGAACAGCAGATATCGGATGATAGCCCTGCAGGACGCGCAGGATCTCTACAATGCTATTTCGGATCCCACTGGCGGGGTACTGGCATGGCTACAGCAGAGTTGGTAGGCGACCTGATTGAGGCCGGCAAACAATTGACGTCCGCTCTCGACAGGGAAGCGCTCGAGGTCCGTTCGGCGCTTTGGTTCTACGATGCCGACGCCAAGGAGTGGCGGCTCATCCTTGCGATGCCCATGGTGGAAACCCGTGGTGTAGCAAGCACTTACGATGAGATCGGGAAGGTGCTGCGAACGGCGTCGATTCCGGGACTCTTCCTGCGACAGATCGCGGTCGTCCGTCCCAACGATGAGCTAGTGACCGCGCTCCGTAAGGCCATCAGCACGGGGCTGACCCTCGCCTCGATTCGCCTGACGAATAGCGCGGTAGACAACATCCTGGTCGAAGACGCCTACATCTACCGGAGCACCTAGCCGCCAGGCGCGGGGAAGAGCGGGTGCCTTCCCCCTTGTGCTATCCTCTCGCCAACGTCACGATCCCCGAGATCCCAGGTCGTTAACCATGATCAGGAGGAACACGTCATGCTACGAGCCATGCTGGCAGCGCTGACGATCGGCATCCTGACCCTGGCCGGCTTGACGCCCGTGGGCGCGCAGACGCGCGAGCTCACCCTGGGCAACGTCAATCCGGCGAAGCATGGCACCTCGCAAACGTCCCAGCAGTTCATCGACAAGCTCGCCGAGCTCACGGCGGGCAAGGTCAAGGTCGTCCACCACCACTCCGGCGCCCTCGGGGGCGAGCGCGAGGTGGCGCAGCAGATCCAGCTCGGGACGGTGGACTTCGGGCCGATCACCACGGCGCCCCTCTCGACGCTGGTGCCGGAGATGTCGGTCTTCCAGCTCCCCTACATCTTCCGCGACTACCAGCACGTGTACGCCGCCCTCGACGGAGGCGACGCCATCCGGAAGTACTACGACCCGATCCTCGACAAGAAGGGCTTCAAGCTGATCGGCTTCATCGCCGCGGGCTACCGGGGCATCTACGGCCACTACCCGATCAACTCCATCGCCGACGTCAAGGGCAAGAAGATCCGGGTCCAGGAGGACAAGATCCTGGTGGCGACGTTCAAGGCCCTCGGCATGATCTCCACTCCGATCGCCTTCCCCGAGGTCGCAACGTCGCTTCAGACCAAGGTGATCGACTTCGCGGAGGGCGGTATCAACACCTTCTACCACAACAAGTTCTACGACATCGTCAAGCACGTCGCGGACGTGCGTCACACCCACCAGGCCGTCGCGCTGATCATGTCCAAGGCCTCGTGGGCCAAGCAGGACGCGGCGACGCAGAAATCGATCCTGGAGGCCGCCAGGCACGCGGAGCAGTGGAACCGCCAGTTTATCCTGGACGAGGACAAGGGGATCCAAGAGCAGGTGAGGGCGAAGGGGGTCAGCATCACCAAGCCAGACGCCACGCCCTTCCGTGAGGCCACGAAGAGCGTCTACGAGGAGTTCTACGCGACACCCGCGGGGAAAGACGCGCGCAAGATCGTGGATCACATCCTCAGCCTGAAATAAGCGTGCCGCGTCCCGACCTGCCGCTCGGCCGCTGGGGCGCCCGCATCTACGACGGGCTCGGGCTCCTCGGCGGCCTCATCCTCGCCTTGATGACACTCGCAGTCTTTCTTCAGGTGGTCCTCCGCTATGTGTTCTCCGCCGGCATCGAAGGGCTCGACGAGGTGCCGCGCTATCTCTTTGTCTGGCTGGTCATGATGGGCGCGGCCGCCGCCATGCACCGGGGCGAGCACACGGCGCTCGACTACTTCCGCAACCGGCTTCTCCCGCGGGGCCAGGCGCTGGTCACGCTCCTCACCTCAGCCGCCGGGATGCTCCTTTTCCTGTCCCTCATCAAAAGCAGCTTCGTCCTCGTCCCCAACGCGCAGCTCCAGACGAGCGCCGGCCTCGGCCTGCCCCTCGGCTACGTGTACGCCGCCGTCCCCGTGGGCTCGGCCCTGATCCTCCTCCCGATGGCCTGGCGCTTCGTCGCCGCCCTGCGGACTCTATGGCTGAAACGCTCCTGATCGCGTTCGTCGTCTTCGTTGTCCTCGGGATGCCGATCGGCATCGCGCTGGGCGTCGGGACCCTCGCGGCCGCCCTGCTCTATCCGGCGCTGAACCCCATCATCATCCCGACGCGGTTCGTCGGCCTCCTGTCGGATTCCTTCCTTCTCCTCGCCGCGCCGCTCTTCATCCTGGCCGGCAACATCGCCGCGCGCGGCGGTGTCGCCCGCGCGATCATCGACCTCGCGACCGTCATCGTCGGCCGCTTCCGGGGCGGCCTGGCCTACGTGAACATCGTGGACAGCATGATCTTTGGCGGCATCTCGGGCTCGGCGGTGGCGGATGTGTCCGCCCTCGGCACCTTCCTCATCCCTCAGATGGTGCGCAAGGGCTACGACAAGGACTTCGCCACAGTGCTCACCATCTGCACCGCCATCCTGGCACCGATCATCCCCCCCTCCATCGTCGCCGTCATCTACGCCTGGATGGCCGATGAGTCGGTGGCCGCGATCTTCGCGGGGGGCTACATTCCGGGGCTCCTCATCGCGATCGGCATGGCGGTCCCGACCTTCGTCATCGCCAAGCGGCGCAATTACCCGCGCGAGCCGCGGCCGACGCTGCGCAGCTTCGCGGCCGCGCTGCGGGATGCGCTGCCGGGCCTCATGATCCCGATCATCATCATGGGCGGCATTCTCCTCGGCTGGTTCACCCCGACCGAGGCGGCCGCCGTGGCCGTCGTCTATGCCCTCACCGTCCCCCCGCTCTTCTACCGGGAGCTGGCCTTGCGCGACCTGCCGGGGATCTTCGCTGACTCCGCGCGGCTCTCAGGCGTCATCGGCCTCATCATCGGGCTGGTGGGAGCCTTCGGCTGGGTGCTGACCTACTCGAAGTTCCCGTTCAGGGTCGCCGAGGCGATCGGGACCTTCGCCCCGACGTGGTGGCTCTTCCTCTTATTCGTCATCGTGGTCTATATCTTCCTCGGCACCTTCCTGACGCCGTCGGAGATCATCCTCGTCACCGTCCCGGTCCTCCTCCCGGGCGCCCAGGCGCTGGGCATCCACCCGATCCACTTCGGGATGGTGTGCGTCATCGCCTCGGCGATCGGCCACGTCACGCCGCCCGTGGGGCTCTGCCTCTTCGTGGGCATGGCGATCAGCGGCCTTCCCATGGAGAGGCTTGTCCGGCCGCTCCTCCCCTTCCTCGCCTCGATCATCATCGTGCTCTTCGTCGTCGCCTTCGTGCCGGAAACCGTCCTCTGGTTCCCCCGCCTGCTGGGCTTTGTGAAGTAACCTCTGCCGCGCTGCTGGCCGGCGAGGCACCTCTCGCCAGTGGGGAGAGGAGAAGAGGTGAGCGGCGTATTAGAGGGTGCCGGGGAAGGCGGAGGGCGCGAGGGTGACGCCGGGGAAGAGCAGGGCCGACGCCGGTACCCCCAGATGCTTCACCGCCACCTCGCCGAAGAGATGACGGAAGTCGGTCGTGACCTCGAGGTCGCGCCCCTCGAAGAGCTGGGCGCGCGAGATCCCGGGCCACTTCCCGTAGACCTTCCCTCCCTTGACCGAGCCGCCGAGGACCAGCATCGCGGTGGCGTGACCGTGGTCGGTGCCGCGGTTGCCGTTCTCCTGGACCGTTCGCCCGAACTCGGACATGGTGAGGACCACAACGTCGGCCATCCGGTCGCCCAGGTCGCGATCGAGGGCGGCGAGACCCTCGGCGAACTCGCGGAGCCGGTTGGCGAGCTGTCCCTGGGAGTTTCCCTGCACCGCGTGGGTGTCCCAGCCGCCGGAGGCGGCGAACGCGATCTCAAGACCCACGTCGGCCTTGATCAGCTGGGCGATCTGCCGGAGGCCGTCGCCGAAGCGCCCCCGCGGATACTCGGCCCCGCTGGCTGGCTGGTAGCGGGCGGGGTCGGCCGCTTTGAGCATCTTCACGGCCTCGAAGGTCTCCTTGCCGGTTGCGCGAAGGAGATTCTGGGCTCCTCGCTCATACAGCGCCTCGAAGCCTCGCTTGGCGTTCAGGGTGCCGCTGCCAGCACGGATGTCGAAGTCCGCGATGTTGCTGATGGCCAGGCTCGGCGCCTCCCCCCTCAGAGCGCGCGGCAGCGCCGAGCCCATCGCGACGGCCCTGAACGCGGTGCCGGACGGATCGGGCCTGGCCTTCAAGGCCCGGTTGAGCCAGCCGTCCTGGGTACTCTTGAGGCCCGGCGTCCCCGACTCCATGTAGTCCTGGGCGTCGAAATGGGAGCGCGTGGTATCCGGGGAGCCGCAGGCGTGAACGATGGCGAGCCGGCGCGCCTCCCAGAGGGGGAGCAGCGGCTTGAGGGCTGGATGGAGCCCGAAGAACCCGTTGAGATCGACCGCCGCCTCGGCGCTCCCGGCCTGAGGGCCCGGGATGGCGATCGAGGGACGCGCGGCGTAGTAGTTGGCCTCCGCGTGGGGCACGACCATGCTCAGGCCGTCCACGGCCCCGCGCTGGAAGAGGGCGATCAGGATTTTCTTGCCGGCCGAGCCCGTCCCGGCGCTCGCGGTGCGCACGAGGAACCGGGGCATCGCCCCCAGCCCCAGCAGGGCGATGGCGCTCGACTTGATAAGGGCCCGACGAGTGATCTCCATCGTTCTTCTCCTCAACGCCTCTGAAACTCGGGTGAGCCCAGCACCAGCGCGGCGATCTTCTCCACGTCGGGGTTGAGCGTCCGGTGGTCGGACGTCGCCCGCAGAATCTCTGGGTCCGATAGCTGCTTCAGGAGGACGTCCCGCGTGTCGGGGGTCACCTGGTTGTGGAGCAGCCCGGCGAGGAGCCGATCAAGGAGCGCCTTCGGGTCGCGCTGGTCGGCACCGGCGACGAACCTGCCGAGGTCCGGGCGCG
>LDXP01000080.1 GCA_001443385.1 Candidatus Rokubacteria bacterium CSP1-6 | reverse complement strand
CCGCCCACCCGGCCGATGTCCATGTCGAAGGCGCGGATGTCGCTCGCGTCCCCCATCCCCCAGTACACGCGCTCCGAGTGGGTGGGCATGAGCTTGCGGTGCCGCCCCAGGAGGCGCCCGTCCCGGCCCACGAAGACCAGCGTGTTGTAGAGCGTCAGGCTCCCCGGCCGGTCGTCCAGCTCGTTGCAGCCGATGACGCAGTTGACCCGCGCCCGCCGGGCGGCGGCCGCCAGCTCCTCCGTCTCCTCCCCGGGAACCCGGATCGCGCTCCGCTGCATCTCGACGATGAGCTCGGTCGAGCGGCGGACCGACACGGCCCCGCGCCAGTAGGGGTAGGCGGCGAAGTAGGTCTCGGGGAAGACGAGGAGATCGAGGCCCAGCCGCCCCGCCTCCTCGATCACCCCGATCGTCTTCTTGAGCGTGCCGGCCCGGTCGAAGAACTTGGGGGAAACCTGGGCCGCGCCGACACGAAGCATGGTCACCATCTTACGGCGAATGGACCAGCACCGCCAGCCCGTGGGGGCGCGGCGGAACCTTGAGCGTTCCGAGCACGACCCGGCGCGGGCCATCGACGATGGTGACCGTGTTGGAGGTGTGATTGGCGACGAAGAGCGTCCCGTTCGCCGTCGCTGCGACGTGGTACGGCTCGACCCCGACGGGCACCGTGGCGACGACCCGTGGATCGGCGAGGGACACCGCGACGACGCTCCTCAGGCCGTGGTCGCTGAACCACATCTCGCCGGCCGTGGGGGGCACCGCGTTCCCGTCCCGGCCGCGCTTGGGCGAATGAAACGGGTACTTTCCGACCGTGATCGATCCCAGCACGCGCCGCGTGGCCACGTCGATGTAGTCAACGCGCGGGTCGGGGATGTGGGTGAAGCCCGAGTTGGTGACCCACGCCACCTTCCCGTCTGGAGAGAGCGTGACGTCGTGGGCGTTGGCCCCCGTGTCGATCAGCGTGGCCTTGCCGGTGCCCAGGTCCACGACCCCCACCCGGGGATCGCCGGGCTTGTACGGCCGGTTCGTGACGGTGAACCAGAGCTCGCGGCCGTCGGCGCTGATCGAGAGGTCGTGCTGGGCGCGGCCGAGCTCGAGCCGCCGCTGGATCTTCCAGGTGCCGACCTCGACCACGCTGATGAACGTTTCGGTCTCGTGACCGACGAAGAGCGTGCGGCTGTCGGGCGTGAAGGCGACGTCGTGCGTCTGCCGCCCCAGCTTGAGCCGCGCCGCCTCCACGAGCGTCTGCGTGTCGATGACCGACACCTCGCCCGAGCGCCGATCGCTCGTGGCGACCCAGCGGCCGTCGGGGGAGATGCCGAGGTTGTGAGGCTCCCGCCCCACCGGAATGCCCTTGACGAAGGCCAGATCGGGGACCTTGCCGTGGAAGACGTTGACCGTGTCGGTCTTCTCTGAGGTGACGAACAGCGTGACGGTCTCGCCGGCGGCGGGCGCCGCCAACAGCGCCGTCAGCATCACGATGGCCGCCGCACACTTCGCCACCTTCCGGATCATCCCGTCCTCCCGAGCAGCTCGGCGAAAAACTGCTCTTTCAGGCGCTCATAGGCCGCCGGGTTCTTGATCTCACCGGTACAGCCGAGGATCAGGAGCGCGCACCGGATCTTCCCGTTCCCGGCCGCCCGCCCCTCGACGCGCCCCATGGCGTAGTCGTACCAGCGCAGGAGGAGGCGCCCGCGCTTCAGCGCCCACACGTAGGGCCACTGCCCCACCGGTTGCCGCCCGTACGCGTCCAGTTCCCGGGCCCGGCCGACGGCCGCCCGCCACTCGGCCTGCTTCACGACAAACTCTCGCAGACTCATTTCCCTAATCCAACCTCATAGGCGTCGAGGTCCACGCCCGTGAGCCCTTGCTCGCGGGCGTGCGCCTCGACCCGCTCGACGACCATCCGTCGGATCGCCGGAATCGGAATGCGGCGGAGCCGCTCCTCGGCAGCCGGCGCCCACGGCATCGTCCTCTCCCCGGCGGCCGCCCCCTCACCTTTATCCTCTCCCCCGGTGGGGGAGAGGGTAGGGTGAGGGGGAATACCGCCCAGGGCGTGCTCGACCACTTCGGGGGTCACGACCTTCTCCCCCTGCCGCCGCGCCTCGGCCTCGATGGTCTGCCGGGCGAGGGTGCGGACGAAGGCCGGCGCGCGCTCGAGCCGGGCCAGGGCCTCCTCCGTCCAGGGAAGGCCGCGGTCGGGAATCATCTCCAGGTAGCGCTGGAACTTGGCCAGGACCATCTCGTTCTTCTGGGTGCGCTCGCCCAGAAAGGCTTTGATCTCCTCGATCACCGCCACCTTCCGCGGGAGCCGCCGCATCTTGGCCTTGGCCACCTCGAAGGCGTCCATCGAGAGCTCTTCGAAGCCGAAGCCGCGGATGCACTTGGCCACCCGCAGCATGGACTCGTTGCGGATCTCCGTCAGGAACTCTGAATCGACGATGCTCCGTCCCCGTTCCCTCGCCCGCTTCTGCATCAGCTTCAGGATCCCCGGGCGGACGAACGGCGGGGCGTTTTCTACCCTCCGCCGCGCCTCCTCGGTCCACGGGATCGGCGGGTCACCCGGCGTGGCAGGACCTCTCGGACGAGGGCGACACGGAGCGCGCCCGGTAGAGATCGGCGCACTGCAGACACAGGCCGGCGGCGGGCTCCCACTCCGGGAAATCGGAGCGGATCCGCTCTCTCACGGTGTCGGCGAGCCGGTGGGGCTCGGGCTCGAAGGTGTGAGTCGGAAAGCGGCAGAGGGAACAGCGCCCTGGGCCGCTCGCGGGATCGACGGCGAACGCCATCAGCTCGGCGTGCCGGAGCGACGCCGCGCTGAAGAAGCGTTCGAACAGGGCCTCGGCGCGCTCCCCCAGCGCGGGAAACGCCCGCCTGAATTCGCCCAGGCGCTCGGCGTGGACCCCGGCCGGCGCCCAGCCGAGACGCGAGAGCCGTCCGTCGACGTAGGCATCCCACAGGACGCGGTAACGGTCCTTCAGCAGCTCCCGGTTCGCAGGGCCCGCATCCGCGGAGGGGAGCCAGGGCTCGTAGGCGAAACAGGGATCGAGCATGTCGGCGATGTGGAGGAGCTCGTGCCTCAGGAACTCCAGCAGTTGCGGCGCCGCGAGGAGCCGCTCGGGCCTCAGCCGGAGGACGACCGAGCGCCGATCGGCCTCCCTCGTCCCCTCCTCCGGCGGGCGGACGAAGAGCTCGGCCCCCTCCTGCCGGGGAGAAGCGGCGGACGCCACCACGCACGCGCGAGCGGCGCGCACGACCGACATCCGCTCGCCGAGGGCCTGCCCGATCGTCCGCCCCAGGCCGAGCCGCTCGAACCACGCGGCGTGCAAGGCGCGGAACCGAGCCTCCCGCGCCTCGGGGTCGGCGATCTCGTAGAGCCGGTCGCGCTGGCGCCGGAAAGCCGGCTCCGCTTCGGCGCCGCGCAGGGCAAGGAGGGTCGCCTCCTCGACGAGGCGCGGCTCGTACTCGACCACTACCTCGGAGGGGGGCTCCGCCCCCCTTCCGATTCCTCCCCCCAGGGATTGCGCGGGCAAAGCCCGCGCTCGAACAAGCGCGGGGCCAGGCAGCAAGCTTTGGGTCAGTGCATACAGGATGACTCATAGGTTTGGCGTCCGGTCGGCGGGAATGGGGATGGGCGACCGGGGCGTCCCGTCGGGCTCGGCCGGCTCCAGGCCGAGGAGCGTCTCCTTCGTGTAGATCATCCCTCGCCGGCTGTAGGAGGAAAACTCGAGGATGCCCGTGTCCATGCGGATGGCGTCCTCCGGGCACGCCTCCACGCAGTACCCGCAGAAAACGCACTTGCCGAGGTCGATGTCGAACCGCTCCGGCACCTTCTCGATCTCCGGGTTCGGGTGCTCGGCGGCCACGATGTAGATGCAGTGCGCCGGACAGACCGTCTCGCACATCATGCACGCCACGCAGCGGGGCGACCCGTCCTCCCGTCTGACGAGCCGATGGAGGCTCCGGAGCCGCGGCGAGTACGGCCGCCGCTCCTCCGGGTACTGGAACGTGACCGCCCCGCGCGCGGTCTTGCTCCCGAAGACGTGGCGCGCCGTGTGACGGCCCAGGTTGGCGAAGAAGTGAGCGGCCGTGATCCCGAGGCCGATCAGCACCTCCACCAGGTAGAACCGCTGGCGGAGTCTCACGGCGCCCTCCAGAGCAGGACCAGCCCCGTGGCCACGATGTTCAGGATCGAGAGGGGAAAGAGGCCGAGCCAGCCGAGCCGCATGGCCTGATCGTAGCGGAAGCGGGGGAGGGTCCAGCGGACCAGCATGAGGAACCAGCACATGACGGCCACCTTCAGCCAGAACACGAACACTTGAAGGGTGACCACGGTCAGGTGAGAGAGGGGCAGGTCGGCGCCCCACGGGAAATGGAAGCCGTCGGCCGCCAGGTAGGGAACCTGCCAGCCACCCAGAAACAGGGCGGTCGTCATGCCCGCGATCACCACGGTCTCCACGAAGTCCGCCATCATAAACATCCCGAACTTCATCCCGCTATACTCCACGAAGTAGCCGATGATCTCGGACTCCCCCTCGGGGAAATCGAACGGGATACGCTTGGTCGCGGCGATGCCGGCCGTGAGGAAGAGGATGAAGGCCAGCGGCTGGGTCAGGATGCCCCACTTGGGAATCCAGTTGCCGAGGTACTGTGGCAGCAGCGCGGCCCCCTGGCCGCGAACGATCGTCATCATGTCCAGCGAGCCGTAGACCATGGCCACCCCCATGATGGAGGCGCCGATGGCGACCTCGGCGGTGATCATCAGGGCAGCGGCGCGCTGGCCGCCGAGAAGCGCGTAGTTGTTGGCCGAGGCCCAGCCGGCCATCATGACCCCGTAGACGCCCAGCGAGAGCATGGCGAAGACGTAGAGGATCCCCGCGTTCAGCGTCACCGCCTGGAGGGGGATCTCCCTGCCGCCGATGCGCAGCACGTCCCCGAACGGAATCGCCGCGAACGCCACCAGGGCGAACACCACAGAGACGAGCGGCGCCAGGTTGAACAGCGCCCGGTCGGCCCGCGCCGGGACGAAGTCCTCCTTGGTGAGCATCTTGATGGCGTCGGCCAGCGGGTGGAAGAGGCCGAACAGCCGGAGGCCGAAGATCGAGGCCCGGTTGGCCCCGATCCGGTCCTGCATCACCGCCGACTGCTTGCGCTCCACCCAGGTGAGCAGCCCCCCCATGTTCAGCACGAAGAGCATGACGAACCCCACGCGGCCCAGCGCGATCCCCAGATCGGTCAAGGTTGCGCTCATGCGCTGAGCACTTTCCCGGTGTCACGGAGCTCCCGGTACGAGAGGCCCGCAAACGGCGCGGCCGACGCCGCCAGGGCCTTGAAGCAGGCCTCGGCGCTTGCCGGCTCGGGGCCCAGCCCCAAGGCTGCTCCGAGCCGGCCCAGGATCTCCCAGTCGGCGAGAGAGAGCCCCAGGGGCTCCACGGCCTTCCAGAAGCGCTGGACGCGTCCCTCGAAGTTCGTGAACGTCCCGTCGCGCTCCACCCAGGCGGCGCTGGGCAGAACGTAATGCGCGGCCGCGCTCACGCCATTCGAATTGGAACCCTGGTAAATGAAACACTCGACGGCCCGTAGAGCATCCCCCACTTCCGCCGCGGGCCAGGCCGAGGCCTGGAGGTCGTGGTGGAAGACCCAGAGGCATTTGATCCGGCGATCCCTGGCGGCTCGGAGCATGCCGCGAGCGTCAAGTCCCCCAGGACGTGGACCGAGCCCGATCAGCTCGGCGCCACGGGTGTTGGGATTCTTATCCGCCTTGATCAGGATCCGGTCCTCGTCCCCCGGCGTCCTCGGCGGCACCCTGAAATCCACATGGATGAGGCCCAGGTGATCCACGAGTCGCCTCAAGAGGAAGAAATCCTCGTTGGCCATCTTCGGGGAAGCGACCACGCCGATCTCGTCGGGCCGGTACCGCCGGAGCTGGGCCGTGACGAGGGGGATGATCTCCTCCCACCCGACCTCTTGGGCCGCGTCTCCGCGCCCGCGCGCGGGGGCGCCGAGGCGGCTCGGGTCGTCCACGAACCTGTACCCGTACCGGCCGGCGTCGCAGATCCACCACCGGTTGACCTCCGCGTTGAAGCGCGGCTTGAGCCGGGCCACCCGCCGGCCCTGGTTGTGGTGGGGGCGGCGGATATTGTAGTGGACGTCGATGTTGCACCCGCGGCTGCATCCCGGGCAGATCGACTTGGCCGTGTCCAGGTACCACACCCGCACCGCGAAGCGGAAGTCTCGATCCGTCAGCGCGCCGACGGGGCAGATATCGATCACGTTCGCCGAGTAGGGGTTCGCCAGCTCCCGGCCGGGGAAGAGCCCGATCTCGGAGCGATCACCGCGGTCGAAGATGCCCAGCTCGCCCGTCCCCGTGACCTCGTCGCAGAAGCGGACGCAGCGGGAGCAGAGGATGCAGCGCTCGGCGTCCAACATCACGTGCGGGCCCAGAGGCACAGCTTTCGGCTTGTGAACCTTCTCGTCCACCATCCGGGGCTCGTAGAGGCCGTGCTTCATGTAGTAGATCTGGAGCCAGCACTCTCCCGCCTGGTCGCACACCGGGCAGTCCAGCGGGTGGTTGATCAGGTGGAACTCCATGATGGACTGGCGGACTTCGAGCACTTTCGGGGTGTCGGTGCGCACCACCATGCCCTCGGCCACCTGGGTGTTGCACCCGATCTGGGGCCGCGGGTTGTTCCCCAGCTCAACCATGCAGAGCCGGCACTGCCCGGCGACGCTGAGCCCGGGGTGATAGCAGTAGTGGGGCACCTCGATCCCGAGCCGGCGGGCCGCCTCGATGATGTTGGTGCCCTCGGCAACCTCGATCTCCTTGCCGTCGATCGTCAGCCTGACCATACTTATTTCCGGATCAACGCCTCGAATTCGTGGCGGAATTTCTCGATGTAGCTGATGTAGGGCCCGACCGCCCCGTCGAAGAAGGCGCAGATGGTGGTGCCGGCTCCCCGCCGGGCCACGTCGAGGATCGTGTCCAGGTCCTCTTTGCGCCCCTTTCCCTCCACGATCCGGCGCGCCATCTTGTAGATCCAGCCGGTGGACTCCCGGCACGGCGTGCACTGCCCGCACGATTCATGGGCGTAGAAGCGGGCCACGACCATGAGCGCCTCGGGGATGGAGACGGTCTCGTCCATGACAATCACGCCCGCCGAGCCCGCCATGGTGCCCGCGTTCTTGAGGCCGTCCACGTCCAGCGTGACGTCGATCTCGTCAGCGGTCAGGAGGACCGCCGAGGAGCCGCCCGGCACCACGGCCTTGAGCCTGCGGCCGCCGGGGATCCCACCGGCGTGCTCATAGATCAACGAGCGCAAGGTGGCCGACACCGGCAGTTCGTACACTCCCGGCCGCGTCACGTGCCCCGAGACCGAATACATCCGTGTCCCGCCCTGGCTCTTGGTGCCGAGCCCGGCGAACCAGGCCGCGCCCCGGTTCATGATGTGGGGGACATGGCAGATGGTCTCCACGTTGTTGACGATGGTGGGGGCCCCGAAGGCCCCCCGGATCGCCGGAAACGGGGGCTTGAGCTTCGGCCAGCCCTTCTTGCCCTCGAGCGAGGAGATCAACCCCGTCTCTTCGCCGCAGATGTATGCCCCGGCGCCCCGATGAACGATGACATCCAGGTCGAACCCCGAGCCCCGGATGTTCTTTCCGAGGAGGCCGGCCTCATAGGCTTCCGCGACCGCCCTGCCGAAGATCCGCCAGGGCTGGACGTACTCGCCGCGGATATAGACGAAGGCCAGGTGGGCGCCGATGGCGTACGCGGAGATGATCATCCCCTCGATCAGCGCGTGGGGATCTCTCTCGAGCAGGTAGCGATCCTTGAAGGTACCCGGCTCTCCCTCGTCGGCGTTGATCACGAGGTAGACCGGACCCGGGTGCCCCTGGGGGAGGAACCCCCACTTGACGCCGGTGGGAAAGCCGGCGCCGCCCAGGCCTCGCAGGTTCGACTTCTTGACCTCCTCGGTGATCTCCGCGGGCTTCATCGCGAAGGCCTTCTCGAGCCCCGCGTACCCGCCGGTCTCCCGGTAGAGGACGAGCGTGTGAGAGCCGGGGAGGTGGAAGTTCCGCGTCAGGATCTTTTCAGCCATCTACGCGAGTCCCTCGAGGATCCAGTCAACCTTCTCGCGGGTCAGGTTCCCCTCGTAGCGGTCGTCCACCTGCAGCATGGGCGCCATCTCGCAGGCGCAGAGGCACTCGACGCCGAGGAGCGTGACGCGGCCGTCCGGGGTGGTCCCTCCGACCTCGACGCCGAGCCGCTCCTTGAGGTGGGCCAGCACTTGCTGGGCGCCAAGGAGGTGGCAGGTGAGGTTGTGGCAGACACTGATGACATGCCGCCCTTTGGGCTCCCGGAAAAAGAGGGTATAGAAGGTGACCACCTCGTGCACGTGGGCCGGCGACAGGTCGAAGAGCCCGGCGACGTACTCTTCGGCCTCCAGCGAGATGTGCCCGAACGCCTCCTGGGCGAGCTGGAGCACCGGCAGGAGCGCGGCCCGCCTGTCGGGATAGAGCCCCTGGAGCCGGCGGACCTCCGCCAGCTGCTCCGGCGTGAACTCTACCCTGACCGCGCCGCGCGCGTTCATCGATCGAGTTCTCCGGCGATCATACCTCGGAGGGGGGCTCCGCCCCCCTTCCGAATCCTCCCCCCGAGGGTTGCGCCGGCGAAGCCGGCGCTCGAACAGCCGCGAGTTCCGTCATCGGTCCAGCTCGCCCGCGATCATGTTGATCGAGCCGAAGGTGGGAACGATGTCCGCCACCATCTCTCCCTCGATCATCCGAGGAAGCGCGGCCATCGGCGGAAAGCACGGCGGCCGGCAGCGGACGCGGTAGGGCCGGTCGGTGCCGTCCGAGACGATGTAGAAGCCCAGCTCGCCGTTGGCGCCCTCCACCGCGAAGTAGGCCTCCCCCTTGGGAGGCCGGATTCCGTACCCGTCCATGATCAGCATGAAATGGTTCATGAGCCCCTCGATGGACCCGTAGGTGTTCTCCTTGGGAGGAAGGACGACTCGCTTGTCGGGGACGTTGAGGGCCCGGTGAAGGGGCCGCTCGATCCCCGCCAGGTTGGGCGAGAGCGTGATCGGGATCAGCAACAGTCCCTCGGTCTTCCCCTGCTTGCCGAGGTCCACGTAGCTCGCGGGGTCGATGGCGCGGCCCTCCCAATCGACGTTGATGGGGCCGCCGGGGAGCGCGTCCAGCGCCTGCTCGACGATCCGCATGGACTGTTCCATCTCGGCCATGCGGACCAGGTACCGGTCGTAGTTGTCCCCGTTCCGCCCCGTCGGGATCTCGAACTCCACGCGGTCGTAGGCCCAGTGAGGCTGGGCGCGCCTCACGTCGTACGACACCCCCGCGGCCCTGAGCAGCGGCCCCGTGATCGCGTAGGCGATGGTCTCCTCCCGCGAGAGCGCGCCCACTCCCACCATGCGGTCCATGAAGATCCGGTTCCCCGTCAGGAGCTTCCCCACCTCCTCGAGCACCTGGCGGGTCTCCTTGAACGCCTTGCGCACCTTCACCCCGAACGCGTCCGGCAGGTCGGCCTTGACGCCCCCCACGCGCGCGTAGGAGATCGTGAGCCGGGCGCCGGTCACGTCCTCCACGAGCTCCCAGAGGTACTCGCGGGCCTTGATCATATAGAGGAAGACCGTGAAGGCGCCGAGCTCCATGGCCGACGCGCCGATGCACGTGAGGTGGTCCGAGACGCGGGAAATCTCGCTCATGATCACCCGGACGTACTTGCAGCGCTCGGTCACGTCGATCCCCAGCAACTTCTCCACGCAGGAGGCGTAGCCGAAGTTGTTGATCAGCGGGGACACGTAGTTGAGGCGGTCCGTGTAGGGAATGGCGTTGTTGTAGGGGCCGGCCTCGCACTCCTTCTCGAAGGCCCGGTGCAGGTAGCCGATCTCCACGTCCGCGTTCACCACGGTCTCGCCGTCCAGCTCGGCGAGGATGCGGATGACGCCGTGCATGGCCGGGTGGGACGGGCCCATGTTGACGTAGAGGTGCTGCGAGCCTGAGCCCGTGCCGCTTCCCTCGCCCAGATAAATCTCGCGTCTCGTCCGTTTAGCCATAACGTCAGTTGTTGGGCCCGATCAGGGGCTGGCGTTTGGTCACGGGATAGTCCTTGCGGAGCGGATGCCCCTGGAACTCTTCGTACATGAGGAGCCGCCGGAGGTCCGGATGGCCGTCGAAGCGGATCCCGAACATGTCCCAGACCTCCCGCTCGAACCAGTTCGCGATCGGCCAGAGCCCCACCGCGCTCGGCGCGCGCGCATCGTCCTCCTCGACGCGCACCTTGAGGCGCAGCCGGTGGTTGTGAGGCAACGAATACAGGTGGTACACGACCTCGAAGCGCGGCCCGAACTCGCGCTCAGGATACTTCAGATAGTCCACCGCCGTGAGATCCATGAGGACGTTGAACCGGAGATCGGGGTCGTCGCGGCAGAAGCGGAACGCCTCGAGGATCGCCGACCGCTCCACCACCGCCGTGGGATCGCCGTGGTGGTCGTGGGTCTCCACGATCCCCGGGCCAAAGGTCGAGGTCAGCCGGAGCAGTATGGCCTGTCCATCCATTGGAGGGGAAAGAGTCCGGGGGCCGCGGCTAGTAGCGCTGAGCCCCGGCCGCGATTTTCTCTTGGAGCTTCATGAGGCCGTCGATCACGCTTTCGGGGCGCGGCGGGCAGCCGGGAATGTACACATCCACGGGGATGATGGTGTCGATCCCCATGACGGTGGCGTAGTTGTCGTAAAAGCCGCCCGTGCAGGTGCAGACTCCGAAGGCCACCACCCACTTGGGCTCGCACATCTGGTCGTACACGCGCTTGAGCACCGGGGCCAACTTGTGGCTGATCGTGCCCACCACGAACAGCACGTCCGCCTGCCTGGGAGAGAAGCGGGGCAGCCCCGCGCCGAACCGGTCCACGTCGTAGTGCGAGCAGGCGGTGGCCATGTATTCCATGCCGCAGCACGCGGTGACGAACGGATACTGGAAGATGGAGTACTTGCGGGCCCAGCCGATGGCCTCATCGAGCTTTCCCGTGAAGAACCCGCCTAGTCCCATTCGAGGCCTCCCTTCTTCCACATATAGAGGAACCCCAGCATGAGGATGCCGAGGAACACGAGCATCGCGAGATAGCCCGACCAGCCCAGCGGCCGGACCTGCACCGCCCAGGGGAAGATCAGCATGACCTCGATGTCGAAGATGATGAAGAAGATCGCCACCGTGGAGAACTTGATCGCGAAGCGCCCCTCCGGGAGCGCCAGCGGATCCTTCCCGCACTCGAAGGGCTCCGCCTTGACCGCCGTCACCCGCCGCGGCGCGAGGAGCGCCGGGAGCCCCATCATGGCGCCGCCCACCAGGAGGGCGATGCCGAAGACCAGCAGGATGGTCACGTATTCCACGCTCAGCTCCCGATGGCGGCGACCTGGCGCTTGGCGTGATAGGAGCTCCGCACGAGCGGCCCCGCTTCGACGTGGGCGAACCCCAACCGCGCGCCTTCCTCCGCCAGCTCCCTGAACTCGTCTGGGCGGTAGAAGCGGGCGATCGGAAGGTGCTGCGGGGACGGGCGGAGGTACTGACCGAGCGTGAGGATGTTCACGTCGGCGGCGCGGAGGTCGCTCAGCGTGGCCAGCAGTTCCTCATGCTCCTCGCCGAGCCCCAGGATG
>LDXP01000079.1 GCA_001443385.1 Candidatus Rokubacteria bacterium CSP1-6 | reverse complement strand
CGTAGAGGTTCTCGTTCAGCGGCGGCGCGAGGATCGTGTTACCGGCGCGGTCCGCGGCCCAGGCGTGCAGTAGCGAGACATCCGGCACGAGGGCTTTCGCGTAGCCGATCCGCTCCTCGGCGCCGAACGGGTCGTCGGCCGCCTGGAAGTCGCCCTGCCGGGTGTTGTCTTCCTCCATGGTGGAGCCCAGGAGCGATCGCGTCGGGAGGAACGGCACCCCCATGGCCCCCGCCAGGAGGCGCAGGGGGAAGGTGAGCATGGACCAGTTCTGGACCTCCAGGCGTCCCTCCAGCACCGCCTTCGAGATCAGCGGGCTCGGCACCGGGAACGGGTAGCCCTCGCCGAGGAACGTGGTGATCATCCGCCTGACGAGCCCCCCGTGAATCAGCGCCGTCCACGGCGAGCCGAGCCCCACGGTGGCGATCGTGAAGGCCGGCTGCTTTCCCCACCACTGGCGGACGAGCTCGCGGACGTGGACGTTAGCGCGCGCATGGGCCGTCCCGAGGTGGAGCACTGACCCAGGCTTCACGAGGCGGCGAAGCGCCTCCTCCAGCGTGGTCACCTTGTCGGGCCCCTCGCTGAGCGGGACCTCCAGCCTGCGCCTGATCACGTCTGCGTACGTCTCGTTCAGCATCGCGACTCCCCGCCCCCTCACCCTACCTCTCCCCGCTGGGGAGAGGAGAAGAGGTGAGGGGCGTATTATCTGATCGCCAGGGGGTTGATCGGCGAGCCGAGGCCGCCACTAATGCGAAGCGGCTGGCTGACGAAGAGAAACTCGTACGACCGGTCCTCCGCGCACGCCTTGGCGAGATCCTCCAGCCAGAACAGCTCCCCGAGGGTGAGGCCGAGGTCGCGGATCAGGACGGGGTGGAGCGGCAGCATCGACTTTCCGTCTTCCGCGGGCTTGACCTCGACGGCGACGTTGTCCACGCCAATACACGCGACCTCCCGCGCGTGGAGCCACTCGGCGGCGCTCATTCCGAGCCCCGGCGCCAGGTCGTAGAAGCTCTCGCGCTCCTTGGCCGTCGCGCGGTTCCAGAAGGCGAGCCAGCCCGTGCGGATCAGGAGCGCGTCCCCTCGGCGCACCTCCACCCCCTGGGCAGCCGCGGCTTCCTCCAGATCCCGTGGGGTGATCGCGAATCCGCCTGGAAGATTTCCCAGGCCCTTGTGCTTCGCGATGTCCAGGAGCACGCCCCGGGTGACGAAATAGGTGGCGAGGCGGTCGATGGAGCACTTCCGCGCCCCGACGTGAGGGTTGATGGCCTGGCCGGCGTCGTACCCGTTGTAGATCCGTCCCTCCCTGAACGCGTGGCAGAGGCCGTCCCACTGGGTCCCCGTCTGGGGCGACATGGAGATCCAGTCGTCGGCGAACTCGCTATCGCCCCCCCAGCCGTGATCGGCCACCCGGAGGCGCGCGCTCCGGACGAAGTGCTGCATCGGCGGACGGCTCGGGTCCGTCGGCGTGCGCGGGTTCAGGGGGATCGCGAGGCTCAGCACCTGCCCTTTCTTCACGAGCCGGGCGGCCTGGACGATGGTCTCGGGCGTGACGAAGTTGGCGGTCCCGATCTCATCGTCGGCTCCCCACCGCCCCCAGTTCGACAGTGCTGTCACGCGGCCTCCTTCCGCCTGCCGAAGACTTTCGCTTTGATGCGCGCGGGGACCCAGGCGGAGAGGCGCCGGGCCACGGCAGCGCTCTTTTCGAGTGTCTTCGGATCCCCGGGCCAGTGCCTGAGCAGGAGGTCCCGGTCCAGATGGTTCAGGAGTCCATCCAGGATGATCGCGACCAGGATCACGTCGTCCAGGTAGCCCACGAACGGGATGAAGTCGGGGATCAGATCCACGGGATTCGCCAGGTACGCCGCCGTGGCACCCAGCACCACTTTTGCACGCGTGGGCACGGCCGGGTCGGCGAGAAGGCGCCCGATGAGCACGGCCATGTGGGGCAGGAGGAGCATGAGCCCTTTCACTTGAGGCTGTCGGCGACCAGCTCGGCGATGTCCCGGGTCTTGATCTTGTCGGCGACCCCCTTGCCCTTCACCCCGTCCTCGAACATCGTCAGGCAGAACGGGCAGGCGGAGGCCAGCACGTCGGGGTTCACCTCCATGGCGTGCTCCACGCGGATCTGGTTCACCCGGCGGCCCTCGTTCTCCTCCATCCAGACGCGACCGCCACCCCCGCCGCAGCAGAACCCCTTCGACTTGCACTGGTGCATCTCGACCAGCTCGCCCCGGCAGACCGAGCGGAGCACCCGGCGCGGTGGCTCGTAGATGTCGTTGTAGCGGCCGAGGTAGCACGGGTCGTGATAGGTCACCCGCCCCTCCCCCGCGCGCGCCACTCGGAGACGGCCCGAACGGACCAGCTCGTCCAGCAGCTCGGTGTGGTGGACCACGCTGAAGTGGCCGTCGAAATTCGGGTACTCGTTCCGGATGGTGTTGAAGCAGTGGGGGCACGCGGTGATGATCTTCTGGAACCGGTAGCGCTTCAGGGTCTCGATGTTCCCCTGGGCCAGCGTCTGGAAGAGGTACTCGTGCCCGATCCGCCGGGCCGGCTCGCCGATACATTTCTCCTCGTTCCCGAGGATGGCGAAGTCCACCCCGGCGGCCTGGAGCAGCTTCACGAACGCCCGCGCGACCTTCTTGTTGCGCTCGTCGAAGGAGCCGTAGCACCCCACCCAGTAGAGGTACTCGGCCTGGCTCACGTCGCTCATGACCCTGACGCCCAGGTCCTTCGCCCAGTCCGCCCGCGTCTGCCACGCTATCTGCCACGGGTTTCCGTTGTTCTCGAGGTTGCGGAAGGTCGGCTGCAGCTCCGCCGGGAAGCGCGACTCGGTCAGGACGAGCCAGCGCCGCATGTCCACGATCTTCGGCACGTGCTCGATGAAGACCGGGCAGGCGTCCACGCACCAGCGGCAGGTGGTGCACGCCCAGAGGACGTTATCGGTGATCACCCCGCCGACCATGGCCTTCTCGGCGTGGCCGTGGCCTCCCTTGCCGAGGAGCCTGGGCCCGCTCTCCAGGAGATGCTCCTGGAGGTCCAGGATCAGCATCTTCGGGTCCAGCTGCTTGCCGCTGACGGTCGCGGGGCAGCCGGAGGTGCAGCGCCCGCACTCGGTGCAGTTGTAGAGGTCGAAGAGATCCTTCCAGGTGAACTCGGTCAGGGTGCCGACGCCGAAGGTCTCGGCGTGTTCGAGGTCTGCGCTCGGAAACTGCCCCTTGGGCGTCAGCGGAGCGAAGAAGACATTGAACGGGGCCGCCATGATGTGCAGATGCTTCGAGTACGGAAGCCACACCAGGAACCCCAGGAGGATCGCGGCGTGGATCCACCAGGAGAGGTGGAAGAGCGTCTGGACGGCGCCGCCGGGGAGGCCCGCGAGGAGGTCCGCCAGCGCGTCCCCGGCGAAGGACCAGCGGTCGGTCGCCGCCGGCGCCAGGATGATCCGCGTGGCATCCGCGGCGAGATCCGTCACCATCAGGCCGAAGATCAGGAGCAGGATCACCAGCCCCTCGGGGGAGAACGTGAGGCGCTTCGGCTTCGTCACGAGACGGCGGAACGCTGCGTACGCCACCGCCGCGATGACCAACAGGCTGAAGACATCCTGGAGGACCAGGTAGGCCGGGGTGTCCGACAGGAACGGTAGGAAAAACCGCTCCGTGAATCCCTTCCCGAAGAACTCGAGCGTGCCGAGGGTCAGAATGAGAAAGCCCCAGAAGATCGTCGCGTGCATGAGCCCGGGCCAGAAGTCGCCCCGCAGAAGCCTCAGCTGGCCCAGGACGAAGACGAGGACCGCGCGAAGGCGAGCCGGCACGTGGTCCCACCGGGCGGCCGCCTTGCCCTTCAGCATGATCCGGAGGAGGTACGTCACGCGGTGGACGAGGAGTGCGAGCGCGATGACGATCAGCGCGTAGAAGAACAGCCAGCCGGGGATGACGCCGTACCACTGGTGAGAGGGTGACATTCAGGGTTCCATAGTGCGTTCGGGCCCGGCGTCTGTCAAGGCGTCCCCCCTCACCCCGCCCAACCCGATGCCCCTCACCTCTTCTCCTCTCCCCTGTGGGGAGAGGCAGGGTGAGGGGGGAGAGGATTAAGGTGAGGGGGAGCGGCGGCCCAGATGCGCCGAGTCCAAGATTTCCTCGACCGCGGAGTAGGGATCCTTGCGCCCGTCGGCGACGGCCTCGAACGTGGCCGCGAGGTCGCCCTCGGCGCCGAGACGGTGGCGCACCTGCTCCGTGAACTCCTCGATTAGCAGCGCCTGGAGCTCGGCCCGGCGCCGCGCCTGGCGGCGTTTTTCGAGCGCGCCCGACGCCTCCAGTAGCCCCCGATGGCGCCGGATCTCGGCCAAGAGCTCGGCGATGCCCACGTCGTTCTGGGCCTGGGTGGCGAGCACCGGGATCTCCCACTCGATGTCCTTCGGGACCTGGGGGCTCGCCCGATGGAGGTGCGCCATGAAGCGCAGCTCCCCCATCAGCGGATTGGCGCCCTCGCGATCGGCCTTGTTGACGATCAGAATGTCCGCGACCTCCATAAGCCCGGCCTTCATCGTCTGGATCGCGTCGCCGGACTCGGGGACCAGGATCACCACCGTGGTGTCGGCCTGCTTGATGATGTCCAGCTCGGTCTGCCCCACCCCGACGGTCTCGATCAGGATCCACTGCTTGCCGAAGGCGTCGAGGAGCTTGATCACGTCGCTGGTCGCCCGCGCGAGGCCGCCCAGGCTCCCGCGCGTGGCCATGCTCCGGATGAAGACGTCGGGATCCAGCGTGTGCGACTGCATCCGGATCCGGTCCCCCAGCACCGCCCCACCCGAAAACGGGCTCGACGGGTCCACGGCGACGATCCCGACCGAGGCGCCTTCAGCGCGGAGGAGAACCGTTAGGCGGTCCACCACCGTGCTCTTGCCGGCCCCGGGCGGGCCGGTGATCCCGAGGATGTAGCCCCGCCCCGTGCGCCCATGGACCCGGCGCATGATCTCCGCGACGGGCCCCGAGCGGTTCTCCACCCGGGTGATCAGCCGGGCGAGCGCCAGCCGGTCTCCCGCCAGCATCTTGTCGATCAGAGCGGCGGTCTTGGCGTCGGTCATGGCCATCGAGTGTAGCACGCCCGCCCCTTACCTCTTCTCCTCCCTTCACGCAAGATGCGAGCGAAGGCGAGTCACCTCTGCGGGCACCCACCCCTTGTGGGTGGGTCGGGGTGAGGGGGAGAGGATGAAGGTGAGGGGGCCAGGTCGGCCTGCATGAGCAGTGCGTCCTCGCCGGTGTCGAAATAGTAGCCCTTCCGCCGGCCGACGATCTGGAAACCCAACCCCTCGTAGAGGCCCACGGCCTCCGCGTTCGTGGGACGCACCTCGAGGAGGGCCAGGGTGATCCCGCGGCGGCGGGCGTCCTCCAGGAGCGCTGCCAGGAGCGCGCGGGCAATCCCCTGGCGCCGCCACTCGGGATGCACCGCGAGGTTCGTGATGTGGATCTCCGGTGGGATCTCCCAGAGGCAGAGATAGGCCAGGACCGACGGCGACGGCGGGGCGCCGCGCGCGACCCAGCAGCGGGCGGCTGGGTTCTGCCTCATCTCGTAGAGGAACGCTCCCCGAGACCAGGGCGTGGGAAACGAGATGCGCTCGATGGCCAGCACCTCGTCCAGGTCGGCCGGCGTCAGCGGCTCAAGAGACCAGGGGGGCACGGCGGCGCTTGAGCTCGGCTTCGGAGGGCCGGAGGTAGAGCGGCGTCAACGCGGAAGCGTCCACCGTCTGCCCCGCGAGGAGGAGCGCGTGGCCGAGGGCCCCCACGCAGCCCGGCGACGGCTGGCGCCGGCCGGCCGGCGCGAAGCGCGCGTTGTCCCCAAGCCGCGCTCGGAGCAGCCCGCCGAGAGTCTCCACAGCGTCCCCGACGAAAATGACCGGCCCCCTGAGCCGGTCGCACAGCGCTTCGGGGGCCACCGCCAGATACTCCCAGTCGCGACTCATCGCGTCGCCCGACCAATGATAGAGGCTGGCGTAGACTTCCCCTTTTTTTGCGTCGAGGACGGGGCAGACGGGGTGAGCGGCGAAGGGCAGTGTGGCGGCCAGGGCGTCGAGGGTCGGGACGGCGGCGACGGGAATCCCGAGCCCCAGGGCGAGGCCCTTCACCGCGCTGATCCCGATCCGGAGGCCGGTGAAGGAGCCGGGGCCGATCGCCACCGCCAGCCCCTCCAGCTGCCCGAGCTCCCAGCCGGAGAGGTGAAGCAGGTGATCTACCGCCGCCATCAGGCGCTCGGAGTGGGTGGCCCTGATGTTCAGGACGTACTCCCCTACCAGCCGATCACCGTCGAGGAGCGCGGCCCCGCCCGCCAGCGTGGAGGTTTCCACGGCGAGAATTCGCATAACACGGCCAGTCTACATCTTCCACTTTCGGGTTGACAAGGCGCGCACCCCACGCCAACATGGTCGCAAATTCGAAGGGTTGCGCGCGCGTGACGAGAAGGTGGCTGGGGGGAGTGGCGCTGGGTCTGGGCTTTCTGTCAGGGCCCGCCTCAGCGCTGGCCGGGCCCGCGGTCGTGTCGGCCATCTTTGTGGGCTCGCACGAGGGGCGCTTCCAGCTTGAGATCCGGGGCTCCGAGCCGCTTGACTATGTCGTGATCGAAGGGGCTGAACCGTTCAGCGTGAGCCTGCTACTCCTCAACGCAACCTTCGACTTCCCGCCGGAGGGGCGCCAGCTGCCGGGCCCTGGTCTCACCAGGATCCGGACGGTGGTCCTCGAGCGCGAGGGAAGCCGCCTCGGCCGCCTCGATCTCACGTTCGCCAAAAGCGCCCCCTTCCGCGTCATCAAGGAGGGAACCCGGCTCCTCGTCCGCGTGGATACCCCGCCTCCGCCGGGCGGCCTCGTTCTCGCCGCGCCCGGCATCGCGGCAGCGCGACCCGCCCCGGCAGAACCCCCGGCCCGACGGACGCCGCCACCGCTGCCGGCGCCCCCCGCCCTCTCCGCCCCGCCCGTCCCCCTGATCCTGGAGCTCAGGCCCGAGGTCGTGGGAGACGAGGTCCAGGTGATCATCCAGGCCGACGGACCCTTGGCCTACAAGAGCTTCGCCCTGGACAAGCCGTCCCGGGTCGTGGTGGACTTCGAGCGGGCGCAGCTCGCCATGGCGGACGACGATACGATCGAGGTCGGCAACGCCATCCTGAGGCGGATCCGCTCGTCCCAGTCGAGCCCGACATCGGTGCGCGTGGTCCTGGACCTGGCGCGCCCCAAGCCCTTCTGGATCGAGCCCCAGGCCGAGGGCGTGGTGATCCACCTGGGCGCGGCTCGACGGCCATGAAGCTCGACCGCTTCTGCAACAATCCGGCGTGCGAGGGGTGCGACGTGCTGCTCTCGCCGCGCCAGGTGCTGAGAAAAGGCGGGCAGGAGATGTGCCCGACGTGTCTCGAGCCGCTGGTCGTCCGGTCCGCGCGGCCCCGGCCGCACCTGAGGAAGACCCCGCCCCCCTCCCACCATCTTCAGGAGAGTGTCGAATGACGCCACCCCCAAAGAAACAGGACGCGGTGCTGGACGACGAGGCGCGCGAGAAGATCCATCTCGACATTCTCAAACGCACCGGGGCCTATCACGCCAACGACCACATCCTCCTGCCCTCCGGCCACCACACGGGGGAGTTCATCGAGAAGACTCTCGTCACCACCGAGCCGTCCTTCACCGAGGGGCTCGGCGCCGTCATCGCCAAGCACTTCGCCCAGTGGCCGATCGACGTTGTGCTCTCGACGGGGCCGGGCGCCGTCATCCTTTCCCACTGCGTCGCGCGCGCCCACCCGTCCCGCCCGCTCCTGCTGTACGGACTCAAGGGGATGACCGGGGGGAAACGGAAGGTCACCCTGCCGGCCGAGTTCCACCGCCTGATCCGGGAGGGGACGAAGGTCCTGCTGGTGGAAGACCTGGTCAGCACGGGAAGCACGCTGAAGCTCCTGATCGAGCTCGTGGAGCGCCACGGCGCCCAGGTGGTGGGGATCGGCGCCCTCTGGCGCCGGACCAAGAGGGCGGAGGTGGCGGGCAAGCCCGTCTTCAGCCTCGTGGCCCGCGACTTCCCCACCTACCCGCCCGAGGCCTGCCCCCTCTGCAAGAAGGGCATGCCGCTCAACGAAGAGTTCGTCAAGCGGCGCGAGCACCGCAAGCCCTCCTCCACCCAGGAAAAAGAAGAAAAATAAACCCCCTCACCTGAGTCCTCTCCCCCCCTCACCCTACCTCTCCCCAGCGGGGAGAGGAGAAGAGGTGAGGGGCGTCTAAGTGGGGAGGGGTGAGGGGGTCGAAGCAGCCTTTAGGCGACTAGGCGGTTTCCCAGAGCCCTTCGGTGACGCCGGCCTTCCGGTAGGCCTTCCGGATCTTCTCCAGGTTGTCGGTCACGAGGAGCCCGATCTGGGCGAAGGGCTCGAAGATTGGCCCCTGGTCCCCCAGCACCGGGAACGAGACCTTGGGGAGCTTCTCCAGCCGGGCCTGGAGGGCCTCGGCGGCGGCCGTGAGCTGGGCGTACACCTCTTCCTTCCCCTGCTCTACGCGCTTGACGACCGGCATGACCAAGCAGTCCACCGACTCTCGGGCGCGGGCCAGCGCGTCCTCCGCCTGCTCGACCAGCCGCTCGGCGATGGGGACCACCTTCACGCCGAGCTCGGTCAGAAACGTGTTGAGCAGCTGGCCAACCTTCTCCTTCAAGAGCGCCTCGGGCACGCCGATGGTCTGAAGCGCGCGCTGCCTGAGAGTCGGCGTCTGGCCGTAGAGCCGCTCCTTGAGCCACTGGACGTGGGCGCGGTTCTCTTCGTCCTTCCACCAGTCCCGGATCATCTTCTTGCCCCAGTACCGGATGACCGCGTAGTACACGTCGCGCTTCAGGAGGCGCTGGGTGATGCCGCCCCAGGAGTAGAACTTCTGCATGGCCTTGATCGCCCCTATCTGGAGCTCGTAGGGGGAAAGCCGCCGCGGCTGGTGCACGACGTGGTGGCCGTCGTAGAGGGACCAGTTCCGGCTGATCACGTACTTGTCGCCCTTGGCGTAGAGGGTGTCCCAGTCGGGGGAACCGGGGATCGGGGTGAGGATCATGAACTGGATCGAGTCGATGTCGTGCTTCCGGGCGAAGGCCGTGGTGGCGTAGAGGGTCTCGAGGTCGTCCTCGTCCGAGCCCACCACGAACATCCCGTGGATCCTGATCTTGTGGCTGTGGAAGCGCTCGATGGAGCGCTCGATCTTGGCCAGGTCCTGCTTCTTCTGGAAGAGCTTGAGCGTCCGCGGGTTGATGGACTCGAAGCCGACGTACACGTTGAAGCAGTTGGAGTCGCGCATGAGCTGGAGCAGCTCGGGGTCGTCCACGGTCTCCGTCCGGACCTGGGCCCCCCACTCCGTCGTCAGGCCGGCCTGGATCATCCGGGCCAGCAGCTCCTTCACCCGCTTTTTGTTGGCGGTAAAGATGTCGTCGGCGAAGAAGGTGTAGGCGTCGTCCCGGTGGATCCTGAGCTCCTCGAGCACGCGATCCAGCGAGTGGGTCCTGAACGCGTGGCCGTACATCCCAGGGACCGAGCAGAACGTGCAGGAGAAGGGGCACCCGCGCGAGGTGGCAATGGAGACGACCCCGCCTGGCTTCCACCCGGTGATCAGGTGGTAGTCGGGGATGGGGTTCACATCCAGGTTGGGGATCTTCGGCCTCTCCGGGTTATGCACCGCTTTGCCATCTCGCATGAACGACAGGTTCTGGATCTTCTCGAACCCCTCCCCGCACTGGATCGCGTCCACGAGCTCCTGGAAGGGGAACTCCCCCTCCCCCTTCACGACATAGTCGGCGTGCTCGAGGCCCTCGTCGGGGAGGAAGCTCACGTGGGTCCCGCCGAGGACGGTGAGGATCCCGGCCTCCCTGACCTTGTCGGCCAGCCGGTAGGACTGGGGCGCGGTCGACGTGATGGCCGAGATCGCCACCAGATCGGCGCTCAGCACCTCGTTCATGTCGACGGGGTGGATGTCCTCGATGTACACGCGCACGTCGTAGCCCTTGGCCCGCATGATCGTGGCCAGCAGGACCGACCCGAGCCGGGGGATGGGGACGCGGCTGTACACGTGAAGATGCGTGGACTTGGGCTCCACGAAGACCAGTTTCTTGAGCGTTCGGCGCATGCAGGGGCCCTCCATGGAGGCACGGTTCACGGTAGGCAAGTCGCTCAACCGTACCACCCGGCCGGGGGGGTTGTCAACGGGGGGTTTTCTCCCTCATCTGGGGGGTGGTGGCGCAGGTACCCCCTCTATCTTGTATTTTCCCCTTGACACGTTTTCCCGCCTCTTCTACGATCCGGCTAACACACCCTGGATCGGCGCCGGGCGCGCGCGAGTCTGACGCGAGATCCAGAGGTCTGAGGGGAGGTGACAGGGTGGCCAGGAAAAAGGCGACCAAGAAAAAGAAGAAGTAAGCGCACCTTGGCGCTCGGCCCTGTCGGCCCCATCCCGGCAGGGCCGCACCATCTTGGGGTCAGGCATGCGTATTTGCGTAATGGGGCGCCGCAAACGAATAACGCAAATACGCATGCCTGACCCCTTACTTCTTGACGATGGGCTTGGCGGCAGCGACGGCGGCGGGCTTCGCGCCACCCTTGGGTTTCTCCCCTTCCTTCAGGAGTCCCTTCACCTCGTCCATGAACTGGCTGATGTCCTTGAACTGCCGGTACACGGAGGCGAAGCGGACGTAAGCCACCTGGTCGAGCTTCTGGAGGTGCTCCATCACCAGGTCCCCGAGCTCCAGGCTCGAGATCTCCTTCTCGGCCCGGTCGTGGAGGCGTTGCTCGATGTCGGCCACGACGTCGTCCACCGCCTGCACCCCCACCGAGCGCTTCTCGCACGCCTTGAGGATCGAGGAGCGCAGCTTCTGGCGGTCGAAGGGCTCGCGCCGGCCATCCCGCTTGACCACCATGGGGAGCACGTCCTCGATGTACTCGTAGGTCGTGTAGCGGCGGCGGCACTTGAGGCACTCCCGGCGGCGGCGGATGAACTCTCCCTCCCGCCCCACGCGGGAGTCCACCACGCGGTCCTCCGGATGGCCGCAGAACGGGCACTTCATCGGAGGCGCTCCGGGTAGAGGGGAAACTTCGACGTCAGCTCCTGGACCTCTCCGCGCACCGCCGCCTCCACCGAGGCGTTCCCCAGGTTGGTGAGCACCCGGTCGATCAGGGCGGCGATCCGCACCATCTCGGGCTCCTTCATCCCGCGCGTCGTGACGGCGGGCGTGCCGATCCGGATGCCGCTCGTCACCATGGGGCTCCGCGTCTCGAAGGGGATCGTGTTCTTGTTGACCGTGATCCAGGCCCGGTCGAGGGCCTCCTGGGCGTCCTTCCCCGTGATCCCGCGGTTGGTCAGGTCCACCAGCATCAGGTGGGTGTCCGTGCCGCCGGAGACCAGGCGGTACTCCCGGGCGATCAGCGCCTCGGCCAAGGCCCGCGAGTTCTTGACGACCTGGTGCTGGTACTCCCGCCACTGGGGGTTCAGCGCCTCTTTGAAGGCCACCGCCTTGGCCGCGATGATGTGCATCAGCGGCCCGCCCTGCACCCCCGGCATCACCACCTTGTCGAGCGCCTGGGCGTGAGCGCCCCGGCACATGACCATGCCCCCGCGCGGGCCGCGGAGCGTCTTGTGGGTCGTGGTCGTGGTGAAGTCGGCGTACGGGATCGGGGATGGATGAAGGTTGGCGGCGACGAGGCCCGCCGGGTGGGCGATGTCCGCCATGAGCGCCGCGCCCACCTCGTCGGCGATCTCTCTGAACGGCTTGAACTCGATCGCGCGCGGGAAGGCCGAACCCCCGGCGATGATCAGCTTGGGCCGGTGCTGGCGGGCCAGGTCGCGGACCTGGTCGAAGTCGATCAGCTCGGTGTCCTTCCGGACCCCGTAGGGGACGATCGTGTAGAACTTCCCCGAG
>LDXP01000078.1 GCA_001443385.1 Candidatus Rokubacteria bacterium CSP1-6 | reverse complement strand
CGCCCGCGAGGCACCCGGCCATCCCCTCTAGCGAGAGGAGTCCTTCCATGCGTACAACCCTAGATCTTCCAGATGGCCTGCTGGCCGCGGCGCAACGCGCGTGTGGTGCACGGACAAAGACTATGACAGTCGTCATGGCGCTTCAGCAACTGGTGAGCGCCGCCAAGATTACACAGCTTCGCGCTCTGCGGGGCAAGGTCCGGCTCAACGTGGATCTGAAGGAGCTCCGGGGCGAACGCGTCGCCCGCACCGGCAAGCCTTGAACTTGACCATCTCCTCGCCCATCGCCTCGTCTGCACCACTGGTCTCGTCAAGGCCGAGGTTGTCCCCGGCGCACAATCGCCGAGGGACTTCCGCCGCCTCCGGTTGTTGTTCGACGCCCTGCCGCTGGCCCCGGAGCGCCGATCTTTACGTATCTGGCGCTGTCTTTCATTTCTTATCCGGCCATGTTAGCCTTCACCAGCGCTCGGCTAGCTGATGGCTGATCGCTGATGGGTTCGTTCAGAACCTCACCTTCACGTCCGGTCTGGGATCTACGTGAATGCTGTCGATGAAGCGGACGCGATGGGGGTGGGTCTGCATGATCAGCGAGCTGGTGCGGATACCGTCACCGAAGAACCGCACGCCCTTCATCAGCGTGCCGTCGGTCACGCCAGACGCGGCGAAGATGATCGATTCGCCCGACGCCAGATCGCGGGCGCGGTACACTCGCTTCGTGTCCTTGATGCCCATCGCGTGGCAGCGCGCTTCGTCCTCCGGCTTGCCGACCACCAGACGCGCGAAGATTTCTCCGTTGAGGCAGCGCATCGCCGCCGCCGTCAGCACTCCTTCGGGAGCGCCGCCGGTGCCCATCACCACGTGCACGCCGCTACCAGCCACCGCCGCCGCGATCCCCGCCGAAAGGTCGCCATCCGAGATGAGCCGGATGCGCGCGCCGGTCGCGCGAATATCAGCCACCAGCTTCTCGTGCCGCGGCCGGTCCAGCACGATGACGACGAGATCCTCGACCTTGCGGTCCAGGCGACGCGCAATCGCCTTCAGGTTGTCGGCCACCGGGGCGTCGAGGCTGACGACGTCTTTCGAGCTGGGCCCGACGACGAGCTTCTCCATGTAGAGGTCGGGCGCGTGCAGCAGTCCGCCGCGCGGCGAGGCCGCAAGCACGGCGATCGCGTTGGGCGACCCCGTGGCGCACAGGTTCGTGCCCTCGAGCGGATCGACCGCGATGTCGACCTGCGGCAGCCGTCCCCAGCCCGGCCCGTTGCCGGCGCGCGAGTTGGCCAGCCCCACCTTTTCGCCGATATACAGCATCGGCGCCTCGTCGCGCTCCCCTTCGCCGATGACGATCGTGCCGTCGATCGCCACTGAGTCCATCTCGCGCCGCATGGCCTCGACCGCGACCTGGTCCGACTTGTGGCGGTCGCCCTGGCCCATCGTGTGCGCGCACGCGATGGCCGCCTGTTCGACGACCCGCAGAAACTCGAGTGAGAGATCGGAATCAACCACAGCGGCCCCTTTGTTTGATGCCCACGGGGCTTCCCCAACCCATGGGTCATCCTGAGCGTCAGGCTTGACTGTTAACTTATCGCGGGCTGCCCACGACCCCAGAGCGATTACATTGGCGATCCATACTCCCTCCCTTGATTGCGGGGTGATGGACCCGGAAGAGCCACGACGCGGTGGGCCAATTCTACATCGGTCCCGTCTGCCTCAACAAGCCGTCGTTTCCCTGCTTGGACGCTCTGGTCCGTTCTTGCTGGCCGGCATGCGCCTGGCACCCACCGGCGCTCAAGCTCTTACGCTATTCTCCGCGCCCTGTTCGACTTTTATGGGCAGGAAGAGAATCATGGCCGCGAATCTCTTCCCGATTTCGAACGTGCGCTGCGGCCAATCTCCTATTTTCCCGCGCGGGTATGTTCCTCCAGGGATTAGTCCATTCGGGCCGGGCCGAGAAGCGAGCAGATCAAGGCACGAGGGAGGAGGGCGCCGGAAGTGTCACACTTGCACATTGAGGATGCCCGACCACCGGGAACGATGAGATGCGATGCTTATCGGCACGGCGCTAGAGTGGCTTCACCGGAACGCAAATCTCGCATCGAAACATGCCGGCCTTGGGATCTACCTCGCGCAAAGGAAACATAAAAACCGTTCTCGGACGCGGCCAGCGCGGCCGCGGCCGGCGATCCTGCCGGACACGAGCCGGAGGGGGTCACCATCTGCTCATTCCCTGATACAGCGCACCGATGCCACGGGCGCACAACGGCAGTGGAGCGCCAGCAGCACGCAGGTGGCAAAGGTCTCCAGCCAGGCGTGGACTCTCCTCGCCTCCCCCGTCGCGGTGGCCACCGGGCTCCCCGCGCCCCCGACTCAATAAGCGAGGGCGCGGGAGTGCTGGAACTAGAGGCGCAGGAACTCTCTCAGGGTACGGACCCCGTTGCTGACGGCGCGTTGGGCTTGACGCAGCGGAGAGGAAGAGCCGGCGTGCAATCGCACCCGGACCTCCGCGGTCTGTCCGGAGAGCACTTGAATCTGGCGCACCTCTGCGCTGAATCGAGGGTGGCTCACGCGCAGACGATAGGAGCCTTTCGGCAAGGCATGGCGTGCCCGGCCGAAGGTGTTCGGCGTCAAGGTCGTGACGAGGGCGTTCTGGGGGGTCAGGATCTCGATGGTGGCGTCCGAGATCGCCTTCTCCGACTTGCTGTCCTGAACGATCGCGAGGAGCTCACCTGTCCCAGATGCAGGCTTCAAGAATTGCGGGGGAGAGAAAACGGCCCCGGCGATGGAGACGAGTCCGGCCGTGAGCCCCACGATGGCCTGAAACCGAGATAGCGAGACATTCAGCACGGCTAACGCCCTCCATTGAGACCCATGCTAGTTGCCGAAGAGCTTGGTGAAGGAGTCCTTCACGCTCGAGGCGAATACGCTGGTCCCATCCTTGACCTTCTCCCAGGTGCTCTTGTCCGCAGGTTCTGCCGGCTTGGTTGCCTCCCGAGGCGGCTCGCCGCCGAACTTGGTGCCTGCTTCGAGCCGCTTGGGCGCGGCGCCGACCATCCGACTCGTCTTGCGTGCGAGCATCGGCTCGTCGCGGAGCGTCGACTCGATCTGGATGATGATCTCCTCGGCGGTGGCGCGATCCCTGAAGAACCAGGGCCGCTTGGCGACGACGCGTATGCGCGACGTCCGCGTGGTCAGGCGGTCCAGCTCGATCTCGATGGTGCGATCCCCGGCCGAAGCCACGATGGTCCTGCCAGACTCGGTGGCCTCCTCCTCCGTCACCGTGATGTCCATGCGCTTCAGGGTTTTGAGCGTGGCCGCCCGGAGCCCCTCCTCGGAAGCCGCGAAAGTCTTATGGTAGATGCTGTCCATGATGTAGGAACTCCCCGTGCTGGCGCCGACGCCGACAAGCGTGAGCCCGACCGCGGCACAGCCTGAACTGCCAGCGGCTGCCAGTAGGAGGACCAGAAGGACAAGGTATGCTCGCTTCATGACACGTGGCCTCTTGTTTCACCATCTGCTCAATGGGGACCTGGATGGCCTCCATCGGCTGGCCATCGGTGCAGGACTGCCTGCGAGAAGGAGCCAGGTTGCCGAGGCCTTGTCAGGTTACCCTGCACCGGAACGATGGGGCTCCCTCGCCTAGGACACACTCCTGTATGAGCAACTTCGCTGCCAAAACGGCCTTCTGAGGGAGGTGGTCTAAGGTACTGAACAATATGGAGAAGCTGGAATCCATGCCTGTTAGGAAGCCCGGCCGGAAGGTGGCACGGATGTAAAGAACGGTACCGGAGTGAAAAAAAATGTCATTGCGGCCAGCGCCACGCAGGCCTTCTTCGAGAGGAGGCGGATCTAAAGCCCTTCTCGGACGCAGCGCGCGCGGCCGCGACCGCGGTTCTGCCGGAAGGGAGCCGGAGTGGGCCACTATCTGGGTCACTCTCTGATACAGCAGCGTGTGCCGGGCGGTGCTCGTTCCTCCTGCTAGCCCTGGTTCTCTTAGGCCTCGAGCCGCCTAAGGAACTCTCGCCATTGCTGGGTTAAGGGGCCTTCGGGAAGTTGAAGCTAACCGGGGTCAGGCGAGGAGGAGCCTGAGGGAGCCCAGCAGCGCGATGCCGATGAGGGTCAGGGCGAACCAGGTGCGCGGGATCCAGCGGTTCAGCCCATAGCCGAGCCAGGCTCCGAGGTAGATCACGGGTGTCGAGAGCAGCGACAGCGCGACGAGCGGCCAGCTGAGGAACCCGATCCCCCAGTACGTGATCAGCTTCAGCACGTTGGACACGGCGACCAGCGCCGCGCTCGTCGCCACCACCGCCGCATTTGAGAGCCCGAGTCCCACCAGGTAAGGCCCGATGACGATCCCGCCGGAATGGGCCACGGCCGAGGCCCCGCCGGCGACCAGCCCGAGCACGCTTGCCACCGACCAGTGGGAGTGACGGCCGCCCAGGCGGAGCCAGCCCGGTAGGATCGCGAGCTGGACGAGCGCGCCGGAGAACGCGACGAGGCCGATCGTCTTCTTGAGCGTCGCATCCGAGAGCCCCGCGAGCCCCCAGCCGCCGACCAGGATCCCGAGCAAAAGCGTCGGCAGCAGCAGCCGGAGCTGGCGCGGGTCCCACTGCCGCCAGTAGTAGCGGAGGGTGATCGGGTCGGAGAGGTTGAGCTGGATGGCCGTGAGGCCGAGCACGACCTGGGCGGGCAGGAAGAGGCTCAGAACGGGCGTGAGCACGAGACCGATGCCGCCGCCGACGCTCGTTTTTAAAAATCCCACCACCAGCGCGGCGATGCTGGCGGCGGAGGCGAGCGCGACGAACGAGGGCTCGGTCACCGAGCGGGGCTCATTCCTGGATTTGCTCGCTCATCCGCGAGAAGAAGTCGTCCAGGATCATCTTGGCGACGCCGCCCAGCATGCGCTGGCCGACGCTGGCGATGAGCCCGCCGATCTGGACATCGGCGCTGTAGCTCAGGCGCGTCCCGCCCTGCACCTCGGCGAGCTCCAGGGCCGCCGCGCCGCGGACGAATCCCGGCCCCCCGCTTCCCTCCAGCGCCATCTTGTAACGCGACGGGGGCTCCAGGTCGGAGAGCGTCACCTTCCCCTCGAACGTCCCCTTCACCGCCCCGACCCCGACTTTGAGCGTTGCGCGGTACTCCCCCTCCCCGACCGCTTCGAGCTTCTCGCAGCCGGCCATGGCCGCGGCGAGCCGCGTGGGGTCGAGGAGCGCGGCCCAGACCTTCGGGCGCGGCGCGGGAAAGTCGTACGACCCTTCGATCTTCATGGGAGTCCCGGCGCTACGCCGGGCGGAATTTCTGGCGGCCGATACGAACGGACGCGATGGCCGCCTCGGAGACGGCGGTCTCCACCGCGAGGAGCTGCTTGGTGAAGTCGATGGAGCGCACGATGCCCAGGCCCAGGGTCTCCCGATCGGCGTCGTAGAGGCCGGCGAGAGATCCCTGAAAATCGTCGAGGCTGTAATTGACCACCGAGGCGTCGTCGAAGCGCTTCTGCGCCTGGCGGAGTTGGGATTCGCGCAGGGGGTCGGGCGTCACCAGCGTGAGCTCGCCGCCCCGCCGCTCGGCCCAGAGGATCATGTCGTCGGTGATTCCCGAGATCTCGTCGAGCTGACGGGGGGGCAGCGGCTGTCCCGCGTAGAGGCAGGGCTGGATGAGGACGACCTTGGAGAGGTCGAGGTGGAGCGTGCGCGCGCCATGGAAGTAGGCCTGGAGGGTCCGCTCGCGGTGCTGGCGTCGCTCCTCCTGGGATCGTTTGCGTCCGGCCGTTCCCGGAGCCAGACGTAGGATCTCAGGGCGGTGCCCCTGGCCGTACGGGCGCAGGATGTGCTCGGACTCGCCCCCGCGCTGGAGGCAGAGCAGCAGGTCGGGGTCGATGAGGTCGATCTTGTGCTGCTTGAGGGTCCGGCCCAGCTCGCCCTGGATCAGGCCGCTGGTGTCCACCAGCACCCGGTCCACGCCGAGGGCCAGGGCCTTCTCCACCATTTTCTTCGTCCCGATCACCGTCGGGAGCAAATGACCCTGAGGCGAGGTGGAGCCGACGAAGTAGAGGCCCGCGACCTCGGCTTCCCCGAGGTGATCGATCGGCTGGAACACGAGGCCGAGCCCCACGGTGGTCGGGGGACCGATGTCGGACTGGCCGAGATCGGCGTCCACCACGCCGACCTTCAGCTTTTTCCCGACCAGGCCGTTGGCGAGAAAGGTCGTGAAGGAGGTTTTCCCGGTGTCAGTCTCGCCGATGATCAGGATGACGCGGGCCGATGTGGCCCGCTCCACGGCCTGCTCCCAGGAGGGCTCGACCTTCATGCCTCGAGTGACCGGACGGCCTTGTCCATACGGGACAGCCCTTCCTGAATGGTCGCGAGCCCGGTAGCGTACGACAGCCGGATGTGGGAGTCGGAGCCGAAGTCGAGACCGGGAACGACCGCGACGCGCGCGACCTCGAGGAGGAAGGCCGTCACGTCCGCGGAGCCCCGGAGCGGCTTCCCCTGCCCGCGCTTGCCGAAGAGGCCGGCCACGTTGGGGAAGGCGTAGAAGGCGCCGCCGGGGGTGACGCACGTCACCCCCGGGATGGCGTTCAGAGCCGGGACCATCACCCGCCGGCGCTGGTCGAACTCACCGGCCATCTTTGCCACTTCGTCCTGGGGGCCGGTCAGCGCCTCCACGGCCGCCCACTGGGAGATGGAGGAGGGGTTGGAGGTGACCTGGCTCTGCACGTCCCCCATGGCCTTGATGAGGGCCCGCGGTCCGGCGGCGTAGCCGATCCGCCAGCCGGTCATGGCGTAGGCCTTGGAGCAGGTGTTCACGACCAGGGTCCGCGCCTTGACCTCGGGGCCGAGCGAAGCAATCGAGACGTGCCGGCCCTCGTAGGTCAGCGCTTCGTAGCACTCGTCGGAGATCACCAGGAGATCGTGCTTCACCGCGAGCTCGCCCACGGCGCGCAGCGCGGCCGGAGAGAAGACCGCGCCCGTCGGGTTGTTGGGGCTGTTGATGACGACGGCGCGCGTGCGCGGCGTGACGGCGGCGGCGAGCCGGCCGGGATCGACCTGGAATCCGTCGGCCTCCTCCGTGGGCACGGCGACCGGCACGCCGTCCACGAGTTTCACCTGCTCCGGATAGGAGACCCAGTACGGCGCCGGGATCAGCACTTCGTCTCCCGGGTTCAGGAGCGCCACCACCGCGTTGTAGAGGGTATGCTTGGCCCCGACGGAAATCAGGACGTCGGCGGGCTCGTAGTCCAGGCCGTTGTCGCGTTTGAGCTTCCGGCAGACGGCCTCGCGGAGCTCCACGATCCCGGAGGCATCCGTGTACTTGGTGTGGCCCTTACGTATGGCGCGGATCGCCGCCTCCTTGATCCGCTCCGGCGTGTCGAAGTCGGGCTCCCCCGCCCCGAAGGAAATCACGTCGATGCCCTGGGCGCGCATGGCCTTGGCCTTGGCCTGGATGGCGAGGGTCGGCGAGGGGGCGAGCGCCTTGATCCGGTCAGCCAGCATCGGGCGGCTATTTCTTGGCGAACCTCTCGGCCAGGCGTTTCTCCACCAGGGGAGGGACCATCCCCGTCACGGACGCGCCGAAGGAGGCGACCTCCTTGATGAGGCGGGAGGCGATGTAGGTGTACTTCTCGTGGGGCATCATGAAGACGGTCTCGATGGTGTCGCGGAGCTTCCGGTTCATGAGGGCCATCTGGAACTCGTACTCGAAGTCGGACACGGCGCGGATGCCGCGCACGATCACGTCGGCACGCTCGCGGGCCGCCAGGTCGATCAGGAGGCCGTCGAAGGACGTGATGCGGAGGTTGGAGAGCCCGCCCGTCGCCTCGTCGATCATCTCCAGACGCACGTTGACGGGGAAGAGGGGCTCCTTGGCGGGGTTCGCCACGACGGCGATGATGAGCTCGTCAAAGATGCGCAGGCTCCGCTGGATCAGATCCAGGTGGCCGTTGTGGATCGGGTCGAACATGCCGGGATAGACCGCTCGCTTGCCCACGCGCGCCTCCAAAAAACCTCGCTGATCTTACTCCCCGCGGCGAAAGAAAGTCAAGGTGGTTTCCCCGAAGCGACGGCTCTTCCAGCGAACGAGCGAGCCGAACCGCTCCGGGAGCGGCTCCTTGGTCAGGTGCTGGGCGATCACGACGCCGTCCGCCTCCAGGAGCGCACCGTCGCCCAGGCGCTTCAGCGTCTCCGCCGCCAGCGCGCTGCCGTAGGGCGGATCGAGGAAGATGAGCCCGAAACGCTCGTTCGACTGCCTGAGGGCCTCGATCGCCTGCGCGACCTCGCGCCGCAGCACGCGGCCCCGCCCGCCGGCTCCCAGGCGCGAGAGATTCTCCTTGAGGGGCGCCAGCGCGATCGGGTCGATCTCCACGAAGACCGCTTCCGCCGCGCCGCGGGAGAGGGCCTCGATGCCGACGCCTCCGGCGCCCGCGAAGAGATCCAGGAAGCGCGCGGCCGGGAGCCACGGCGCCAGGGTGTCCATCAGCGCGGTGCGCACCTGGTCGGCCGTGGGCCGGATCGTCCGGCCGGCCGGCGTCGAAAGCCGCTGGCCCTTCCACTCCCCCGCGATGACCCTCACCGGGTTCCCTCGACGAGAGCCCTGAGGCTCCGCTTGAGCCGCGCGTGGGAGTCGAGCAGGCGGGTGTAGGGCCCCTCGCTCCTGCCGCCCTTTGCGCGCATGATCCTGGCGAGGGCGCGTCGCTCCGCCACGGGCCAGCGGTCCAGATCGGGAATCAGCGCCGCGACGGGGGACAGGCGCTCGAACGCGCGCCGTTCGTCCTCCGGCCACGTTTTCCACCGGGGCACGCCGAGGGCCCGCGAGACGCGCGCGACGGCCTCACTCACCGCCGCGCGGCGGTCCCCTGCGAATTCCCGCGCGATGTGTTGCGTCACGAGCGCGGACACCTGGCTGGCCCTGAGCCGCCTCTCGGGCTCGCGGCTTCCGCCGGGGAGGGTCAGATACATCTCCGCCGCGGCCAGCCGCCTGAGAACGGGAAGCGGCGAGCGGTACGAGGGATTCCGGGCGATCTTCGCCAGCTCCCGCTCCGAGAGGCGCAGGACGGCTCGATCCCTCGGGCGGAACCCCAGGCGGTGATAAAAGTAGAACGCCCCGGACCGGAGCGCCTCCGGGTTGTCGCGGCCGAGCTGGTAGGGATCCACGACGACCGTGCACATGCCCAGCATCTGGCGGTAGACCCGCAACACTTGACTGAAGAGGAACCCGGATTCCCCCTGACGGAAGGACTCAAAGATGTTCAGCCCGAGCTCCAGGCTCCCGAACAGCTGCCAGCCGCCACCGTAGCTGACCGGCACCCCGTTCTTCAGCACATAGAAGGCGTAATAGCCCTCCAGGGGAAGCCTGAACTTCGGCAGGAGCCCGATGAGGGCGATGCGAAGCCCCCGCCCGGGCTCAGCGATGAGAACATCGTCCGGGTTGGGGTGAGAGAAGGCGTGGAGCTCGCGGAGGCGGGTTGCCAGGGCGGCGCGGGCGGACTCGATGAGGGCCTGCGCCAGCGCCAGCGGCGCCCGCCGGATCGCTGGAAGCTGCCGCGTGACTTCGCGCACGAAGGAAAACCCCGCGCGCTTCATCCCGTCGCGGTGAAAGAAGGGGCGGGGCGATGGCAGCTTGGCCCGGGTGCGCGAGGCTCCGCGGAGCTTCCACTGGATGGGTAGCTCGAGGCTCTCGAAGAGCCAGTCGCGTGTCGCCTCGGGGAGCTGCGCCTGCTCGACGAGCTCGAGCAGGAGCTGGAGATCGGTCAGGCGGCGCCCCCCCTTGGCGACGGCGAGCCATTTCCGCCAGCCGAGGCCCCCCTCGCTCAGCGCGTCGTCTTCGGCATGGGCGACGAGGAACGAGAGCGCTTCATCTATCCGGTCGGCTCCCTCGAACTTCCTCCAGGCGATGTCCACGTCCGCCGGAAAGCGCGACGTCAGCCAGAGAGTCATCGGGAACCCGAACGGGTAGTCCAGCGTCGTCCCGGCGACGCCCGAGTCGTGGAGCTCCTGCCGCGCGGCAACGCCGAGGCCCTCGACGCGGGCCTGAAACCCCGCCAGGGCACGGTCGACGCGCGCCAGCACCGCCCGGTCGTCGGGATACGCCTGGAGGAAGCAGAGCGTCTCGTGGAAGCGGAGGAGCAGATCCGGCTGCGTGATCGGGCACTCTGCAAGTTCGTCGAGGAGGCGCAGTTTCCCTTTTCGCTCGTCGGGAGAAAAGCGGGGGGCGGCGGTGGCCAGGGCCTCGACGAGGGCGCGGGGTGGGCTCATCCGACCGAGGCCAGATCGAGCTTGCCGCGCCAGCGCGCGAGCAGCGCCTGGCGCAACGCGCGGTGTTCCGGCCGCTGGAGACTCGGATCGGCAGCAACCAGGGGGAAGGCTTCCTGACGGGCTTCCTCCAGGACACGACCGTCACGCAGGAGGTCGGCCACCCGGAACTCGGGGAGGCCCGACTGGCGGGTGCCGAAGAAGGTGCCGGGACCCCGCAGCTCCAGATCCACCTCGGCGATCCTGAAGCCGTCCTGGGTCTCAGTCATGGCGTCGATCCGGCGGCGCGCCTCGGCGGAGAGCTTCCCCGACCCGAGCAGGATGCAGTAGGACTTCCAAGGGCCGCGACCCACCCGCCCGCGGAGCTGGTGGAGCTGCGAGAGACCGAAGCGCTCGGCGTGCTCCACCAGCATCACGGAGGCGTTGGCGACGTCGATCCCCACTTCGATGACGGTGGTGGAGACCAGGATGTGGGTCTGGCCGTCCTTGAAGGCCCGCATCGCCGCTTCCTTTTCGGCGAAGCTCAGCCTGCCATGGAGGAGACCCACCTTGAGATCCGTGAAGACCTCTTCCTGGAGGCGATCCGCCATCTCAGTGGCGGCCTTCAGGTCCATGGCCTCCGACTCCTCCACCAGCGGGCAGACCACGTAGACCTGGCGGCCCTCCATGATCTGCTGCCGGAGGAAGGCGTAGATCTGGGCGCGCTTGCCCTCGGGGCGCGCCACGGTCACGACCGGCTGCCGGCCCGGCGGCATCTCGTCGATCACCGACACGTCCAGATCGCCGTAGAGGGTCAGCGCCAGGGTGCGGGGGATCGGCGTAGCGGTCATGACCAGGACGTGGGGATTGTCCCCCTTTTCCCGCAGCGTGGCCCGCTGGGCGACGCCGAAGCGGTGCTGCTCGTCCACCACGACGAGGCCGAGCCGCCGGAACTCCACGCCCTCCTGGATCAGCGCGTGCGTGCCCACGAGGCAGGAAATCTCGCCGGACTTCACGCCGTCCAGGAGCCCTTGCCGCTCACGTCCCTTGATCGCGGAGGTGAGCAGCTCGACGGGGACGCCGAGCGGCGGGAGCCACTGCCGGAGCGTCAGCAGGTGCTGCTCGGCCAGGATCTCCGTCGGCGCCATCACCGCGGCCTGGTAGCCGGCCTCGACGGCGGTCAGGATCGCCAGGGCCGCCACGATCGTCTTCCCCGAGCCGACGTCGCCCTGGAGCAGCCGGCTCATCGGGTGGGGCGCCGCCAGGTCGCGGCGGATCTCCTCCCACACGCGCTCCTGGGCTGCCGTCAAGCGAAACGGCAAAGCCTGGCGCAATCGCGTGACCAGCTCGCCGGCCGGCGCCATGGCGATGCCGCGCTGCCGCCCCTCTCGCTGGCGGCGGATGGCGAGACCGAGCTCGAAGAGGAAGAAGTCGTCAAAGACGAGGCGGCGCCGGGCCGCGCCGAGCTCCTCCTCGCTCTCGGGGAAGTGGATGGCCCTGACGGCGTCGGACAGGGCACTGAGCCGGCGGCGCCGGCGGACCGCCTCGGGCAGGCTCTCCGGCACCTTCGCCGCCTGCTCGTCCACCACCCGCCAGAGGAGGGACCGGAGCCAGCGCTGGGGAAGCCCCTCGGTGAGCCGGTAGATGGGGACGAGACGGCCGGTGTGGATGGTCTCGTCCTCGCCGTCCTCCACGACCTCGTAATCCGGATGCTGCATCTGCAGAGGGCCGTTCCTGAAGCGGGCGAGAGGCCCGTGGAGAAAGACTCTCTGCTGGCGCTCGCGGACCTTGTTGAATTTCTCTTCGAGGTAAGGCTGGTTGAACCAGACCGCCGTGAGGTAGCCGGTGCCGTCCCGGAATGTCACGGACAAGGGCACGCGCGGGGTG
>LDXP01000077.1 GCA_001443385.1 Candidatus Rokubacteria bacterium CSP1-6 | reverse complement strand
GTCTTGGCCTTCGGGTCGGGCTTGGAGGGCGTGGGATCATCCCATGTCACGTGGAAGGCGATCTCGGATTCCGAGTACACCGCCCGCACCGTGACCATATCGACGGAGGGGTTGAAGTTGCGGGGGTCCGCGATGACCTGGCCGGCCAGGGGGAAGTGGTGGGGCGGCTGGCCCTCCCAGAACTTCGCGGCCGGATCGTCGGGGATCTCCCCCTGGACCGCCCGCACCGGCAGGATCGTGGCGAAGTCCATCTTCTCCGGCCCGAGGGACTTGACGTAGTTGGCCACGTGCCAGACGTCCTCCGGCTTCTCCACGCTGTCGATGAAGGACGGCATGGGGGTGCCCATGAGGCCCGTCACCAGCCGCGCCGCGACCTCCCGCGCGCTCGCGCCACCCCTGAAGGTCCACGACTTCGTGAGGTTCGCCGGCCTGACCGGGTTCCCCCAGTCGTCCTTGAGCTCGGGCATCGAGGGGCCATCGCCCCGCCCGGCGTTGCCGTGGCACTTGTTGCACTCGATGGCCTCGAACATCTCCTTGCCCCGGGCGAGGGACTCCTTGGAGGAGGCCACCTCCTTCGGGAGGTCGGAGACCTTGGGCGCCTCCTTGAACGCGTCCCCGGCGAAGGTCTTCAGGTAGGCCACCAGGTCCCTCCGGTCCTTCTCGGGCAGCACCTTCCAGCCGGGCATGGAGGTCCCCGGCATCCCCTCGGCGATGATGCGGAACAGGTCGGCGTCGGTGGGAAGCCTTCCCGAGGCGCTGGTGCGGATCTTGTACTTGCCCTTGGTGAAGTCCCGGGGCCTGGGATCGAGGAGCGGCGCGGCGGGGCCGTTGCCGTCCCCCTTTTCGCCGTGGCAGAGGAGGCACTTTTGCTCGTAGATCGCCTTGCCCTTGGCGGGATCGCCGGCCGGCTGCGCCCACGCGGCGGACACGAGGGATGCCCCGCTCCCCCTCACGGGGATCCTCTCCCCCAGCGGCGGAGGGGGAGAAATTTGCGTTCTCCTCTCCCCCCCAGGGGGAGAGGACACAGGTGAGGGGGAGCGGGGCATCCCTCGTGTCCGCCGCGTGGGCGCAGCCGGCCGGCGATCCCGCCAAGGGCAAGGCGATCTACGAGCAAAAGTGCCTCCTCTGCCACGGCGAAAAGGGGGACGGCAACGGCCCCGCCGCGCCGCTCCTCGATCCCAGGCCCCGGGACTTCACCAAGGGCAAGTACAAGATCCGCACCAGCGCCTCGGGAAGGCTTCCCACCGACGCCGACCTGTTCCGCATCATCGCCGAGGGGATGCCGGGGACCTCCATGCCCGGCTGGAAGGTGCTGCCCGAGAAGGACCGGAGGGACCTGGTGGCCTACCTGAAGACCTTCGCCGGGGACGCGTTCAAGGAGGCGCCCAAGGTCTCCGACCTCCCGAAGGAGGTGGCCTCCTCCAAGGAGTCCCTCGCCCGGGGCAAGGAGATGTTCGAGGCCATCGAGTGCAACAAGTGCCACGGCAACGCCGGGCGGGGCGATGGCCCCTCGATGCCCGAGCTCAAGGACGACTGGGGGAACCCGGTCAGGCCGGCGAACCTCACGAAGTCGTGGACCTTCAGGGGTGGCGCGAGCGCGCGGGAGGTCGCGGCGCGGCTGGTGACGGGCCTCATGGGCACCCCCATGCCGTCCTTCATCGACAGCGTGGAGAAGCCGGAGGACGTCTGGCACGTGGCCAACTACGTCAAGTCCCTCGGGCCGGAGAAGATGGACTTCGCCACGATCCTGCCGGTGCGGGCGGTCCAGGGGGAGATCCCCGACGATCCGGCCGCGAAGTTCTGGGAGGGCCAGCCGCCCCACCACTTCCCCCTGGCCGGCCAGGTCATCGCGGACCCCCGCAACTTCAACCCCTCCGTCGATATGGTCACGGTGCGGGCGGTGTACTCGGAATCCGAGATCGCCTTCCACGTGACATGGGATGATCCCACGCCCTCCAAGCCCGACCCGAAGGCCAAGACCTTCGCCGATCAGGTGGCCCTCCAGTTCGCGACCCGGCCCGGGGAGGGAAACGAACGCCCCTACGTCCTGGCGGGGGACGGCTCCAATCCGGTCACCCTCCTCCGCTGGTCCTCGGAGGGCGGAGTGGGGGAGGCCAGCGCCACCGGGATCGCCAAGATCACCCCCCGGACGGGGGAGGCCGTCAAGGCGAAGGGGAAGGCGGTGTTCGCCGACGGCCAGTACCGGCTGGTCATCAAGCGGCCGCGCGGGGGCGCCGACCCCAACGATCTCGCCTTCCCGGTGGGCAGGTTCCTGTCGGTGGCCTTCATGGCCTGGGACGGCGGGGCGGGCGAGACCGGGCCCAGGATGGCCTTCTCGTCGTGGTATTATCTCCGTCTAGAAGAGCCGGGTTCGAATAAGCCGTATATCATTCCTCCGCTGGTCGTCCTCGTCACGGCGGCGCTCGAGTTGCTGGTGATCCGGGGCGCCCGGCGCAGGACCCACGGGGGATAAGGAGGAGAACGATGCGCCAGTGGCTATCGGTTCTGTGCTGCCTGGCCCTTGCGGCCGCTGTCCTTGGGGGAACTTCCCAGGTCACGGCCCAGGGCGGCGGGTCCATCGTCGGCGAGGTGAAGTTCTCGGGAACCCCGCCGGCTCCCAAGGTCGTCAAGGTCAACAAGGACAACCAGGCCTGCGGCGACGAGAAGAAGTCCGAGGAGCTGGTCGTTGGGGCCAACAAGGGGATCAAGAACGCCGTGGTGTCGGTGGTCGGCGCCAAGGGACCCGCGCCCAAGCCGGCCCAGAAGCCCCTCCTGGACCAGAAGGGGTGCCAGTTCCAGCCCCACGTCCTGCTACTCCCGGCGGGGGCCGAGGTGGACATCCAGAACCCTGACGGCGTGCTGCACAACATCCACACCTTCTCGACGGCCAACCCCTCCATCAACAAGGCCCAGCCCAAGTTCAAGAAGGTGATGACCGAGAAGTTCGAGAAGCCCGAGATCATCAAGGTCCAGTGCGATGCCCACAGCTGGATGCTGGGCTGGGTCGTCGTGCAGGCCCATCCGCACTATGCGGTGACTGATGAGGGCGGCGCCTTCAAGCTCGACAACGTCCCGGCCGGCAAGCACAAGGTCGAGGTGTGGCACGAGACGCTGGGGAAGATGACCCAGGAGGTCGAGGTCAAGGCCGGCGCGCCGGCGAAGGTCACCTTCGAGCTGGCGAAGAAGTAGCCAGCGCGCGGCCCCAAATGGCAAGGGTACTTGACAGACCTTTTGTGTGCTTTGAATACTAGTGCGTCCGCTCTACGGGAGTAGAGCAATGACGCCACTCGAGGGAGCGATAGGGGCGCGCCTATGCTGAGCTGGTGGCTTCCGGAGGACGTCTCGAGCTACGGGAAGGACATCGACTTCCTGTTCCACCTCATCTATTACATCACGGGCGCCACGTTCGTCCTGGTGGCCGCGGCCATGATCGCGTTCTTGGTGCTCTACCGCCACAAGGAGGGGCGCCGGGCCACCTACACCCACGGCAATACGACCCTGGAGATCGTCTGGACCGTCGTGCCGACCCTGATCCTGGTCGTGCTGACGTTCCTCAGCGTGCCGACCTGGGCGCGGATCAAGATGCAGATGCCGAAGACCGACCTGACCGTCCAGGTCAACGCCAAGCAGTTCAACTGGATCGTGACGTACCCGGGGCCTGACGGCAAGTTCGGGACCGAGGACGACAAGACGTTCGACAACGAGATCCACGTCCCCGTCGGAAAGCCCGTGAAGCTCGTCCTGAAGGCCCAGGACGTGATCCACAGCCTGTTCTTGCCGAACCTCCGGTTCAAGCAGGACGCCGTGCCGGGGCGGGAGATCCCCGCCTGGTTCGAGGCGACCAAGACCGGGAAATACGAGATGCCCTGCGCCGAGCTGTGCGGGTTCGGCCACTCCGGCATGCGCGGCTGGCTCTTCGTCCACACCCCCGAGGACTATCAGAAGTGGGTCAAGCAGCAGTGGCAATAGAATCGAAGGGGGCCTCGACGGCCCCCTCCGAGGCCTCCCCCATCGATTGCGGCGGCAAAGCCGCCGCTCGAACAGGAGAGCAACAACAATGAGTCATCCGACAGCGGCGACCGTGACGGCGCATGAGGCCCACCACGAGCTGGCCTTCGTGCGCACCTACATCTTCTCGACCGATCACAAGATGATCGCCCGCCAGTTCCTCTTCCTCGGGCTCTTCATGATGGTGATCGGGGGGCTCCTGGCCATGCTGATCCGCTGGCAGCTGGCGTGGCCCGAGACGCCGGTGCCGGGGCTCGGGTGGCTGCTCCGGGAGACCGAAGGCGTGATCCCGCCCGAGACGTACAACATGCTCTTCACGATGCACGCCACGCTGATGATCTTCTTCGTCATCATGCCGATCCTGGCCGGGGCCTTCGGCAATTTCTGCATCCCGCTCATGATCGGGGCCCGGGACATGGCCTTCCCGCGGCTCAACATGCTCTCGTTCTGGACCGGGGCCGTGGCGGGCGTCCTGATGCTGGCCGGCTTCTTCGTCCCGGGCGGCCACGCCGCCGCGGGCTGGACCTCCTACGCCCCGCTGTCGGCGGTGCCGACCTACACCGGCACCAACTGGGGGCAGAACCTCTGGTGCATCAGCCTCATCGTCCTCGCCGCCTCCTCGATGATGGGCGCGATCAACTACATCACCACGGTCATCAACATGCGGGCGCCGGGGATGACGCTCTTCCGGATGCCGCTGGTCGTCTGGTCGCTCTTCATCACCGCGATCCTCCTCCTGCTGGCGCTGCCGGTGCTGACCTCGGCGGCGGCCATGCTCCTCTTCGACCGGACGCTGGGGACCCACTGGTTCCTCCCGGCCGGGGGCGGGGAGCCGCTCCTCTGGCAGCACCTCTTCTGGTTCTTCGGCCACCCCGAGGTCTACATCCTGATCCTCCCGGCCATGGGGATGGCCTCGGAGATCCTCCCGGTCTTCGCCCGCAAGCCCATCTTCGGCTACCGGGCCATGGTCTATTCGATGCTGGCGATCTGCTTCCTCTCCTGGATCGTGTACGGCCACCACATGTTCGTCAGCGGGATGGACCCGCGCGTCGGCATCGCCTTCACGCTCACCACGATGGTGATCGCCGTGCCCTCGGCCATCAAGACGTTCAACTGGCTCGGGACCCTCTGGGGCGGGAGCATCCTCTTCACCACGCCCATGCTGAACGCCCTGGCCTTCGTCGGGATGTTCGTCATCGGCGGGCTCAGCGGGATCTTCATGGCCTCGACCCCCGTGGACATCTTCATCCAGGACACGTACTTCATCGTCGCCCACATCCACTACGTCGTGTTCGGCGGCTCGATCTTCGGCGCCTTCGCCGCCATCTACTACTGGTTCCCCAAGATGTTCGGCCGGATGATGAACGAGCCCCTCGGCAAGCTTCACTTCTGGACGACCTTCATTACGTACAACGTCGCCTTCTTCCCGATGCACATCCTGGGCGTGGGCGGGATGATGCGGCGGATCTACAACCCGGTCCAGTACGAGTTCCTGCAGCACCTGCAGTGGTGGAACGTCCTGATCACCTACGGTGCCTTCGCGCTCGGCCTGGCGCAGATCTTCTTCGTGATCAACTTCTTCTGGAGCCTCTTCGCCGGCAAGCGGGCGCCCGCCAACCCGTGGAACGCGACCACGCTGGAGTGGACCGCCCCGTCGCCGCCGCCCCATCTGAACTGGGGCGACCGGATCCCGACGGTTTATCACGGCCCCTACGAGTACAGCGTGCCGGGGATGTCGGAGGACTTCGCCCCCCAGACCCGGCCGCTCCCGAAGGGGGCGGCGGCGCACCATTGAGCCAGATGGCCCACCGCCTGGCGCTGGCGCTCTGCGCGGGCACGCTCGCCCTGATCCTCGTGGGCGGGCTCGTCACCAACACGGGGGCCGCGCTGGCAGTCCCCGACTGGCCCACGACCTTCGGCTACAACATGTTCCTCTTCCCGTGGTCGAAGATGGTCGGCGGGATCCTCTACGAGCACAGCCACCGCCTGCTGGGCGCTGCCGTCGGGATCCTCACGGTTGCGCTGGGGGTGACGCTCTGGCTGTCGGAGCGGCGGCGCTGGCTCCGGTGGCTCGGGGTGGCTGCCCTGCTCGCCGTCATCCTCCAGGGCGTGCTGGGCGGTTTGAGGGTCCTCCTGGTGGAGGACGGGATTGCGATCGTCCACGGTGCCCTCGCCCAGGCGTTCCTGGGCCTGGGGGTCTCGTTGGCGCTCTTCACCTCCCGGTCTTGGGCCCTCGCTGCACCGGTGCCCTCGGCCGACGCGTTGCTCCTGCGACGCCTGGCGCTCCTAACGACCGGCGTCGTGTACCTCCAGATCGTTTTCGGGGCCTTCCTCACCCATTTCGGCGCGCGCCTCGACGGCCATCTCCTGGTGGCGGCGGCGCTGGCGGTTCTCGTCCCGGCGCTGGCGCTCAGGATCCGGCGGGCGCATGGTGACCGGAAGGCGCTCGTCCTGCCGGCCCGTTTCCTCCTCGCGTTGCTGGTCGTCCAGCTCTTCCTGGGCTTGGGGGCGTACGCGGGGCGATTCACGGACCTGGTCCTGCCCCCCTACTTCGGCCTGGCGTTTCCCGTGATCCATCGCTTCACGGGCGGGCTCCTTCTGGCCGCGAGTCTCGTGCTGACACTCCGCTGTCACCGACTACTCTCTCCGCCGGAGGCGCGCGTGGCGGGGCGGTGGTTCTCCCGGGAGGCCGCGGCATGAGCATCGGGGCCGTGGACGTGGCGCTGACCCGCGAGCGCCGGCGGGCCGTGGACTTTGTCGCCCTGACGAAGCCGCGCGTCGTCGTCATGGTCCTCGTGACGACCGTCGTGGGCTACCACCTGGGCTCCGCCGGAGCGGCCGACCATCTCCGGCTCCTGCATACCCTGATCGGGACGGCCCTGGCCGCGGCGGGAACGCTGGCGCTCAACCAGTTCCTCGAGCGCGAGGTGGACGCGCTGATGGAGCGGACGCGACTCCGTCCGCTTCCGGACGGCCGCCTCCAGCCCATCGAGGCGCTGGTCTTCGGGGCGCTGATTGCCGTTGCGGGCGTCCTCTACCTCACCGTGGCGGTGGGGCTCCTGTGCGGCCTGGTGACGGCGGCTATCGTCGGCCTTTACCTCTTCGCCTATACCCCCCTCAAGCTCAAGACGCCGCTGTGCGTCGTGGTCGGGGCCATCCCGGGGGCGCTTCCCCCCGTGACGGGCTGGGTGGCCGCGACGGGGGATCTGGGCGTGGGGGCCTGGGTGCTCTTCTCCATCCTCTTTCTCTGGCAGCTCCCCCACACCCTTGCGATCGCGCGTCTGTACCGCGAAGACTACGCCCGGGCGGGGATCCGCGTCCTCCCGGTGGTGGATCCCGACGGGACGAGCACCGAGCGCCAGATCGTGACCGGCTGCTTCGCCCTCCTCGCGGTCGGGCTCTTGCCCACGCTGATCGGCCTCACCGGGCCCGTGTACTTCTTCGGGGCCCTCGGCCTGGGCGTGGGCTTCCTCGGCTGCGGGATGGCTCAGGCGGTGTCCCGGACGGCGCCGGCGGCGCGGCGCCTGCTCTTCGCCTCGCTCCTGTACCTGCCGACGCTGCTGGCCCTCATGGCCTTCGACAAGGCTCGTTTTTAGCCGTGCCGATAACGGCAGATCAGGGCGCTTCGAGCGCCGGCTTCGCCGGCGCAAGCGAGTCTGGGGGGAGGCATCGGAAGGGGGGCGGAGCCCCCCTCCGAGGAAGCATGGGTGGACGACTACGCCACCCTCCTCGTGAAAGTGGAGCCGGGTTCATGAGCGCGCCCCGCGTCGATCCGATCACGCTGGCCGTCATCTGGGGCGGCCTGCAGTCCATCGCCGTGGAGGTCGGGACCACCGTCCACAAGACGGCGTACAGCGAGCAGGCAAGAGAAGGCCAGGATTTCTCCGTCGCTGTCTTCGATCCGGTTGGACGCATGGTGGCCCAGGGACCCTACAGCCCCGGCCATATGGGGGCCATGTCCTTCGCGGTTCGCAACGCCCTCGCGGCCCATCCGGCGGAGACCTTGAGACCCGGCGACGCCATTCTCCTGAACGATCCGCTCCTGGGCTCCGGCCACCTTCCCGATTTCTTCATCACCCAGCCGGCCTTCGCGCGGGGGCGCCTCATCGGCTTCGTGGTGAACATCCTCCACCACACCGACGTGGGAGGTCAGCGGCCGGGGAGCCAGGGCGTCGTCGGCATCTTCGACTACTACCAGGAAGGGCTCCGCATCCCGCCGACCAAGGTCTGGAAGGAGTACCAGGAGGACCCCGGCCTCATCGGCATCATCGCCGCCAACACGCGGACGCCCGAGAAGGTTCTGGGGGATCTTCGGGCGCAGCGAAGCGCGCTGAGAGTCGGGGAGCTCAGGCTCGTGGAACTGGTGGAGCGCTACGGCGCGGAGACCGTCCTCGCGGCCATGGACGAGATCATGGACCGGACGGAGCAGACTATGCGCGACGCCATCCGCAGGATCCCGCCCGGCACGTACGCGTTCGAGGACTTCCTCGACGACTTCGGCCCGGGGACCGATCCCCTCCGGGTCGCCGTCAGCGTAACGGTCAAGGATGACATCGTGAACATCGACTACGCCGGCTCGTCCCCCCAGACGGCCTCGGGGCTCAACAGCTACATCAACTACACGCGCTCCTACTCCTACGCGGCGATCAAGTGCCTGACGGACCCCTACGGCCCCATGAACGAGGGCGCGCTCCGCCCGATCAGCGTCGAGGCGCCCCTCGGCTCGTTCCTGAACCCGCGCCCGCCGGCCGGCGGTGGACCGCGCGCTATCATCTGCTATCGCACGTTCGAGGCGGTGATCGGCGCTCTCGCTGCCGCGCTCCCCGAGCGGGTCGTCGCCGCCTCATCGCATTTCGCCAACCCGACCTTCGGCGGCTTCGACCCGAAGCGGAACCGGCGCTTCGTCGCCTACGAGCTGATCCTCTCGGGGACGGGCGCCCGGGCGGGGAAGGACGGCTGCGAGGCGATGGCCTCGGCCTTCAACGCCTCCAACATCCCCGTGGAAGCCCAGGAGGCCAACCATCCGATCATCGTGGAGCGCTTCGAGTTCATCCGCGATTCGTCGGGGCCGGGGAAATTCCGGGGAGGCTCGGGCGTCCGCCGCGACATGAAATTCCTGGCCAACGAGGGGAAGCTCACCAACCTGGCCGAGCGCCAGCGCTTCGCCCCCTACGGCCTCTTCGGCGGCAAGCCTGGCAAGCGCGGCCAGACAGTCATCAACCCGGGGCCGAACGAGCGGCTTCTCCACGCCAAGGAATCGGCCGAGTTCGAGTACGGCGACGTGATCAGCTTCCGGCAGCCGGGCGCGGGCGGCTACGGGGTGCCGGCGGAACGAGACCCGCAGAAGGTCCTCAACGACGTCCTCGACGACTTCATTTCCCTGGAGACGGCGCGCGAGGCCTACGGCGTCGTCATCGACCCGGCGAGCTGGACCGTGGACGCCGCCGCCACAGCACGCCTCAGGGTCACGATGCGCATCAAGGGCGATCCGCCCGTGGTCACGCGATGAGCACAGCACCCCTCTCCCCCTGGCCCTCTCTCTCGCCCCCTCACCCTGCCCTCTCCCCCTCAGGGGGAGAGGATAAAGGTGAGGGGGGAGAGGGGAAGAGGTGAGGGGCATTCGAGGGGGGCAGGGTGAGGGGGGAGAGAAGAGGTAGGGGAATGGACTTTCGTTTGAGCGAGGAGCAGCAGGCGTTCAGGCGGGCGGTGGCCAAGTTCGTCGACGCCGAGATCGCGCCGGTGGCCGACGAGCTGGACGCCAAGGGGGAGTTTCCGCTCGCGCTCTTCAGGCGGGTCGGGGAGCTGGGCTACTTCGGCCTCCGCTACCCCGAGGCGTACGGCGGGGCGGCGGCCGACATGGTCACCTACTGCCTGTGGGCCGAGGAGATGGCCCGGGGGTTCATGTCGGTGGCGGCGGCGGCCTGTATGCAGTCGCTCATGGGCACCCACTTCGTCTTCAAGTACGGCAGCGAGGAGCAGCGGCAGAAGTACCTCCTCCCCGCGATCAAGGGAGAGAAGATCGGCACCTTCGCGCTGACCGAGCCCAACGCCGGCTCGGACGTGGGGAACATCACGACCATCGCAGAGAGGCGCGGCGACCACTACGTGCTCAGGGGGACGAAGACCTGGGTGACCAGCGCGCCGGTGGCTGATTTCCTGACCGTGGCCGCCAAGACGTCAGCGGAGCGCGGCATGAAGCACATCGCCCTCTTCCTGGTGGACCGCCACACGATGCCGGGCGTCACGCTGGGGAAGAAGATCGACAAGATGGGGGTGCGCGCCTCCGACACCGGCGAGATCATCCTGGAAGACGTCCGCGTGCCCGCGGAGAATCTCCTGGGCGGCGAGACGGGCGGGATCGAGAAGGTCGGCGGGATCCTCTCGGAGATCAGGGTCATGACCGCCGCCCTCGCCCTCGGCCTGGCCCGCGCGGCGTACGACGCGGCGCTCAAGTACTCGCGCGAGCGGGTGGCCTTCGGCAAGCCCATCGGCGAGCATCAGGTCATCGGGTTCAAGCTGGCCGACATGCTCACGGCCCTCCACGGCGCCACGCTCCAGACCTATCATGCCGCCTGGTCCCTGGACCAGGGGCTGCCGGTGACGCGGGAGGCCGCCATGGCCAAACTTGTCGCCTCCGAGATGGCCAACCGGGTGGCCGACGAGGCCTCGCGCATCTTCGCCTCCTACGGCTTCGCCATGGAGTATCCTGTTCAGCGCTATTTCCGGGATGCCCGCTTCCTGCTGCTCGGCGGGGGCACCTCGGAGATCCTGCGCGTCATCATCTCCAAAGACCTGGAATGGAGGGCATAAGGAGCGAACCCATGACCCATCAGCCCCGCGGGCGCCACTTCGAGGAGTTCAAGGTCGCCGAGACCTTCCAGAGCCAGGGTCGGACCATCAATCCCGCCGACGTCTCCAACTTCGCCGGGGTCACCGCCGACTTCAATCCGCTCCACACCGACGAGGAGTTCGCCAAGAAGACCCCCTTCGGCGGGCGCATCGCCCACGGGCTCCTCACGCTGGGGATCTCCGGCGGCCAGCAGAACCAGCTCGGCCTCTTCGAGGGGACGACGCTGGCCCTCCTGGGGTTCGACAAGCTCCGCTTCACCGGCCCGGTCCGCTTCGGCGACACCATCCACACCGAGCTCACGGTGAAGGAGGCCAAGGAGTCCTCCAAGCCCGACCGGGGGGTCGTCGTCTTCGACACCGTGGTGAAGAATCAGCGGGGGGAGACTGTGCTCCAGTTCGAGCAGTCGGTCCTCCTGATGCGGAGGCACTGATGCGGCTCCAGGGAAAGGTGGCGCTGATCACGGGGGCGGCCGGCGGGATCGGTGAAGCGACGGCCAAGCGTTTTGCCAGAGAGGGCGCGTCGGTGGCGGTCAACGACGCCAATGCGCCGGGCGCGAAGAAGGTCGCCGAGGAAATCCAGGCGGCCGGCTCGAAGGCCCTGGCCGTGGCGGGCGACGTGACCCAGAAGGCCCAAGTAGAAGAAATGGTCCGCCAGGTGACCGCAGCCTGGGGGCGGGTGGACATCCTGATCAACAATGCCGGGATCAACCGGGACGCGATGGCCGCCAAGATGACGGAGGAGCAGTGGGACCTGGTCCTCGACGTGAATCTCAAGGGGACCTTCCTCTGCGCCCAGGCGGTGCTGCCCGGGATGCGCGAGCGGGGGTGGGGGCGGGTGATCAACACCTCCTCCATCGGGTCGCTGGGGAACATCGGCCAGGCCAACTATGCGGCCTCCAAGGCCGGGGTGATCGGCCTCACGAAGACCCTGGCCCTCGAGTACGCCAAGTACGCGGTGACGGTGAACTGCATCGCGCCGGGCGCCACCATGACTGCGATGCTCGTTGGCGTGCCTGATAAGATCAAAGAGCAAATTATCGCCAAGATTCCCATGGCCCGGATCGCCGGCCCGGACGAGATCGCCAACGTGCACTGCTTCCTCGCCTCGGACGAGGCCGCCTTCATCACCGGCCAGGTGATCTTCGTGGATGGGGGCATGTCCGTCGGCATCTAACAGGATGGGAGGCAAAGCGTGAAGAGCACGCAAGAGTTCTCGCTGGACGACAAGTACCGCCAGGAGGAAGGCGTGATCTTCCTGTCGGGAATCCAGGCGCTGGTG
>LDXP01000076.1 GCA_001443385.1 Candidatus Rokubacteria bacterium CSP1-6 | reverse complement strand
CCGGGCTGGCGCCGACCACCGTGGGGGACATGCTGGCCCTGATCCGGAAGCTCACGGACCGCGGCAAGACCGTGTGCGTGATCGAGCACAACCTGGACGTGATCAAGGGGCTCTCCGAGCGGGTGGTCTTCCTCGACGGCGGCGAAGCGATCGCCACGGGGACGCCGGAGACGATCATGGCGGATCCCCGCCTGGCCGACCTCTACTTCGGCCGATGACTACCGTACTCGAGGCCTCCGACCTCGTCGCCGGATACGGCACGAAGCAGGTGCTCCACGGCGTCTCCGTCCGCGTGGAGGCCGGCGAGATCGTCGCCCTCATCGGCCACAACGGGGCGGGAAAGACCACGCTCCTCAAGACGCTCTTCGGCCTGCTCCCGGCCCTCGGGGGCGGAGTGCGCTACGGGGGCCGTCCGATCACCGGCCGCCGGGCGGCCCTCAACGTGCGCGACGGGCTGTCGTTCGTCCCACAGGGGCACGGCATCTTCACCGACCTGACGGTGGGAGAGAACCTGGAGCTGGGCGGGTACTCCGTGGGGGTGGCCGACCCGGAGCGGCTGGCGGCGATCTACGACCTGTTTCCGATCCTGAAGGAGCGTCAGGACCAGCGCGCCGGGACGCTCTCCGGGGGGCAGCAGCAGATGCTCGCCCTGGGCCTGGCCCTGGTGCTGCAGCCGAAGCTCCTCCTGCTCGATGAGCCCTCGCTCGGGCTCGCGCCGGTCCTGGTCCAGCGGGTGCTCGAATCCGTCCAGGAGATCAACCGGCGCTTCGGCACGGCGGTGCTACTCGTGGAGCAGAATGTGAAACAGGCGCTCAGGATCGCCGGCCGCGTCTATGTGATGAAGGTCGGCCAGATCTCGCTCGAGGATCAGGCCAGCGCGCTCCTGGCGCGGCAGGACCTCTGGCGCCTCTTCTAGACCGGGCTTACTGTTTCGTGGGGCCGGTCATGAGGAACCGGGCCTCGTCGAATGCCTCGGCGGCCTGATCCCGGAGCCCGGCGGTTTCGTACAGCTTTCCCAGGAGCAGATGGAGGGTTGGCTCATCAGGGTCCTTCGCCAGCGCCGTGACGAGGGTGAGCCGCGCGTCGTGGACCAGCCCGTTCCTGGCGAGGAACCCCGCCCTCAGCGCGGCGAGCGTGTTGGGCGAGACCGTCCGCCTGAATGCCTGCTCCAGCTCCTTCACATCCTGCCGGATCGCCTGGGCGCGGGCCGGATCCAGCACCTCGAACCACGCCTCCTGGGCGGGGTGGCTGCCCGAGAGCACCTGGATCGTGTAGCGGACGCCGGGGCTGAGCGGGGGCGCGCCGGGCGGATATTCGAACCGGGCTCCGGTCAGGTCCTTCTTCTCGATCACCACGTCCTTGGGGCCCACGATCCGGACGGTGTAGCGGGAGAAGCGGCTCCCCAGCCACTCGAAGGTAAGCGAATCGGGGAGCACCGGGCCGTTGCGCGGCGTGAGGATCACGGGCGGTTTCGGCCCGCCGCGGGTGGAGAGCGTGGCCCGCGGCTCTTCCTTGGCCGTCGTGGACAGGAAGCCCAGGCTCGCCTCCAGGAGAGTCATCGCCTTCTGGGCCTTGCTATCCCCCGGCTGGGAGGCCGCGACCACGAAGGGTGAGTTGGCCTTGGTCACCCGGACGGTTCCGCGTCCGCCGCTCAACAGAATGACCGCTACGGCTTCATCGCTGACGCGGATCGTATCGCCGGCTCGGAGCGCGAGGAGCGGCCCGGCCTTGCGCCACTCCTGAGCTCCCGCGGGTCTCACCTCGACCCGACCCCGGTCCACCTTCAGCTCGGTGATCATGCCGGCCGACTCGCTTCCCTGGCCGTGCGCGGGCACCGCGAGCCACTGGCCCCCGACGAGCGCCGCGACGGCCAGCCACCCCGTCACCCACCGGTTCACGTTCATGGCACCCTACCTCCCTGGGGTTTCCCCCGTTTCAGCCAGGCCGACCAGCTCGAACACTTCCACGGGCTGGGTCCGTCCCTTCACCGAGATAGCGCCGCGGTCCTTCACGAGGACCCGCTCCTTCACGACCGCCAGCGTGGCCCCGCTGATGAGGATCGCCGTGGAGAGCTCCCGGTTCAGCCCTTCGATCCGCGAGGTCGTGTTGACCGTGTCGCCCATCACCGCGTACTTCTTCCGGCGGGGCGAGCCGACGTTTCCGGCGAACACTTGCCCTGTGTGCACCGCGACGCCCATGGCGAGGGTGGGCCGCCCGTCGGCCCCCCAGCGGTCGTTGAGCCGGCGGAGCACCGCCTGCATATCGAGGGCCGTGGTGACCGCGTGCCAGGCGTGATCCGGGTCGTCCAGGGGCGCCCCGTAGGCCGCCAGAATGCCATCGCCGATGAAGTCCTGGACGATCCCGCGGTGGGCCATGATCACGTCCACCATCGCGGTGAAGTACTCGTTCATCATCTCCGAGATCTGATCGGGCGGAAGCCGCTCGGACAGGGTCGTGAACCCCCGGAGATCCGACATCAGGACCGACACGGTCCGAACAACTCCCCCGAGCCCCGCCCCCTCGCGCAGGACCCGATCCATGACCTCCGGGCTCACGTACTGGCCAAAGGCGGCCCGCAGGCGGCGCCGCGCGATCAGGCGCGAGCCCTCGATATAGGCCAGCATTCCCACGAGAGGGGCCACGAAGTCAAGCCAGTAGCCACCCTGTGTATAGGCCTCGTAGCTCAGGGCGACGAACCCGGCGATCAGGACCAGGCTCGCAAGGGCGACCCAGAGGGGTCGCAGCCACAGAGACAGAAGGGAGACCACCAGACAGGCGCCGATCAGGACCGAGACATTCAAAAGCCAGTGGGGCGGGAGCAGCGTGCGTCGCGAGAGAAGCGTGAAGACCATGTTGGCGTGGATCTCGACGCCGGCCATGAGCCCCGTCGGGGTGGGGTAGAAGTCCCGGCTCTCGGCGAACGTCGCACCCACGAGGACGATCTTGTCCCTGAACGGGTTGTCCGTCTCTGGCCGGATGCCGCTTCGGGCCAGCTGCACCAGCGCGCCGCTGGGAAACGCCGTGAAGGAGCCCTCGCGGCCGGTGAAGTCGATCCGCCACAGGGCCCCCGATAGCCTGCTCAGGGGGATGGGTTCCTCGGGGACGATCCGCCCGTGCCGATCGCGGACAGGCAGGGTCAGGGCGGCTCCGGGAACGCCCCTGAGGGCTCGGGCCAGTTGTTCCCCCGTCTGCCCTGAGTAGCCGGCGAGAACCGCGAGGGCGAAGGAGGGGAGAAACCCGCCGTCGGCGGCTGGGAGGAGCGGGGTCATCCGGCGGATCACCCCGTCGGCTCCCACCGGGGCGTTGGAGAACCCGAAGGTCCCCCGGAGGTCGAGGGAAAAGGCCGGAGCGACCTCGTACCGCGCTGGACTCTCGCCCTTCGTGGGGATCGCCAGCGAAGCGAACACCACGCGGCCCGATCCGCTCGTCTCCCAGCGACGCGTCATGGCGATGAGGGCGGCGTCCTCCTTGGGATCCGAGCGACTCCTCAGCTGAACGTCGAAGGCCACCACCCGCGCGCCGCTCTGCAGCAGGAACTCGCCGAGGTCGGCCAGGTAGCGGCGGGAGAGCGGCTGGCGCTCGCCCAGCGCGGCGAAGGACTCCTCGTCGATCAGGATCAGGACGATCTCGGGCGCGGGGACTCGATCGCGGAGGAAAAGGAAGGCGTCCACCGCCCGCGTTTCCCACCCCGCGAGCACGCCGACGCGCGAGAGGGCCGTCACTCCCACGCTGACGGCGACGCCAAGCAGCAGCGCCTGGGCGACCCGCCGCACTCCGGGGGTTGACCACCGGCGCCGGCTCACCGCGGCGCTCCCGTGAGCCCGAAGGCGGCCCAGGCGAAGGGATGGGGAAATTCCGTCGCGCAGCCGGCGGCCAGGAGGAGGCCCGAGAGCGGCGGAAGCGATCGCGTCACCGCCAGTCGCCGACGAGGATGAAGGGGGCCCAGAAGAATGGGTGACTGGTCGCGGGGGTGCGGAGGACCTCGAGCTGGGCCAGGCGGAGCGCCCGGCCGGCGGAGCCCGAGCGGAGCTCTTCGTAGAACCGCCCCATCAGCCGGGCGGTCGACTCGTCCTCCACCGGCCAGAGCGAGACCAGGAGGGCCGGCGTCCCGGCGCTCAGAAACGAGCGGGTGAATCCCCACAGTTCATCCCCCCGGGAGACGCGTCCGAGCCCGGTGTCGCAGGCGCTCAGCGAGACGAGCCGCGTGCGGGTCAGATCCAGCCGGTACACCTCGTGCGCTTCCAGGTCACCCGGGCCCTTTTCGGTGCGGGCCAGGCGGATCACGGAGTACAGGGGATCGACCTCGTCCACCTCCGCGTGCGCCGCGATGTGGACGAGGTCGCTCTGAGGGGCGCGCGCCAGGAGGCGCTCCTTGGTGGCGTCCTGGCGGACGTAGATCTCTGCCTCGGGAAAGAACGCCTTGATTCGCTCGGCCTCCTGCTGGGCTCCGGGCAGCGCGAGTCTGGGCGTTCCGAGATCCGGGTTCCCCAGCGCCAGCACCCGGCGGCGCGGCCCTTGCTGCCGGGCGAGCAGGCGCACGGCGCTGCTCGCCGATGGCGCGTAGGACAGCGGTCGTTCCTCTATCAGGTAGCGGGCCCCGCGGAGGGCCTGGAAAGGCAGGTAGTGAAGGATGTCGTGCGGGACGACCACGAGGGACTCCGGCGCTTTGAGCGCCAACCGGCTGATGAGCAACGTGTACAATTGGCTGCCCATCGCGGGTGCTTGAAACGACCGCAGGCGGATGGCCTCGCGGAAGCGGCCCACGCTGTCCGCCAGGGCGGCTCGGCTCACCTCGATCGTGGACAGCTGGATCTCGCCGCGGCGGATGATCCACGCGTGCGTTCGCTTCGGCAGGACGTGATACGCGACCAGGACGACCCCCTCGGGGATGGCGGCCTGGAGCTCGGACGCGGAGACCGGCTGCCCGAGGGGATCGGCGAACGCCTCCGCCCCAGCGCTCGCCTTGATGCGTCCCCGGAGCAGATCCAGCAGGGCCCGGGAGCGGCTCCGCTCGCTGACCTCGAAGGCCGCCTCTCGCCGGCCATACTCGACGAGGAGCTCGATGGCGTCGTCGAAGATCCGCTGGACGTCTCCGAAGAAGCCCGTCTTGAATTCCTCGCTCCGAAACCGGGCGCGTACCTGCTCGGCGGCCGCGATGGCCTCCGTGTAGGCCTCGATCGCGCCGGTTCGGTCCCCCATGACCCGCCTGGCGCGGGCCACGCCCTCCAGCGCCCAGAGGCGATGGTAAGCCTGGTCGGGACCGCTCGCCTGATCGACGGCCTCCCTGAAGAGCCGGACCGCTTCCCCGCGCTGCCCCTCTGCCAGCGCGACGTTGCCCAAGCCGCGACGGATGAGGGGGCGGAGCGCCGCCCCGGCGCGGGCTTCGGCCTGGCGGAACAGCCCGCGCGCCTTCGCCGGGTTTCCGTCGGCCAGATAGGCGTTTGCCAGCGACGCCATCACGAATGGTTGGAACGACGCTTCCCCTTCCACCAGGGCCTGCTCGTAGTCCTTGATGGCTTGGCCCAGCCGGCCCTGCCGTGCGTTTACGTCGCCCCGAATCTTGTGGGTGGGACCGAGGACCCGCTTGCGGTTCGTTTGCTGGAAGGCTGGGGGGGCGCGTTGCGCGTGGTCGGTGGCTTCCTCGGCGAACCGGGCCGCGCGGTCGAGATGGCCGGCGAGGCTGTAGGCGTAGGCGAGGTCCCGCTTGGCGAATGCCAGCACGTCGTGGGCTCCTGTCGTCTGGCCCAGGAAGAGCGCTTTGCTCGCCTCCCGGATTCCCCGTCTGAGCTCTCCGGCGTCCAGAAGCGCGGTGGCTCCGTCGCCGCCCTTGAAGTCGGGCCCTGAGAGTCTCACGCTGTCGGTGTAATAGAGAATCTCGCCCTCGGCCAGCAGCCGCGCCGCCGACTCGGCCTCCAGGGCTTTCAGCTCCGCCACCTTTTCGGGCGAAACGGTCGGCACGCAGCCGGCGCCCGCGGCGACCCCCATGAGCAGAGGAACGACGATGCGGGAGGCTTTCATGACGGGAAGCCTAGCCGATGCGGACGTCTCGCGTCATTGCGGCATCCCCGTGAAGCTGAACGCAGCCCAGAAGAAGGGGTGGGGGAACTCTCGCATGGCGGCGCGCTGGGCGCGCCGCAGCGCCTCCGCCGGGCCGCCCCCCTGTTTCAGCTGGTCATAGAACTCGCGCATCAGGACGAAGCTGGCCCGGTCGTCCACCTTCCAGAGGGTCGTCACCACCGCCGGGGTACCGGCATAGAGGAACGCCCGCTGGAGCCCCACCAGCTCGTCGCCCTGGGAGAGCTTGCCCAGACCGGTCTCGCACGCCGACAGGACGACGAGGCGGGCGTGGAGGTCGAGGCCGAAGAGCTCGCGCACCTCGAGGCGGCCGTTTTCGCCTCCCTCGGGGACCAGGAGGAGGGCGGAGGCCAGCGGGTCCTGCTCATTCAGCTCCGCGTGGGTCGCGAAGTGAATCAGGGCCGCGTTGCCGCTCAGGGCCTTGACCTTTGCCTTGGTGGCCTCCTGCCGGAGCAGGACGGTGGCGCCGGGGAAACGCTCGCCGACGGCGCGGGCCTCGCGCTCGGCGTACCGGAGATTCAGGGCGGGGCCGAGGTCGGGATTTCCGACCGCCATCGCTCGGTCGAGCGCTCCCTGGCCTTTGCCCCCGAGGTACTTCAGGACGCTGGCGCTCGGCAGGGTCGCAAGCCTGAAGTCCTCGACCAGCCAGCGTCCGGAGGGGCTCCGGAGCGCCCCGAAAGGGAGGTAGTGGAGGACGTCGTGAGGGACGAGGAGGACGCGGTCGCTCCGGATGTGCGGGCGGACTCCGGCGAACAGGCGCTCGTGGAGGGCCTCGGCGCGGGCCTGGGCGTCGGGGAGGGGCGCCCTCCCTTCGATGCCCTCCCGGAAGGCCCGCACCTGGGCGATGAGGTCGACTCGGCGCACCGGCAACCGCACCACCTCGACGCGGCTCCGGTCGACCACCCAGGCGACGCTCTCGCGCTCGGTGACCAGGTACTCGACGAGCGTCGTGTCCTCGCCAAGGAGCCGCTGGACCTCCTGCAGGGTCACCGGCTCCACGGTCATCAGCGAAGCCTGCTCGAGGTTCTCCTTGCGCACGCGCTCGAGGAATGTCCGGTACTCCCGCTCGACGGCCTCCGCCTTTTTTTGTGCCGCGGCGCGGTCGTCCGTGTCCATGGCGTCTTGGGCCGTGACCTTGACCTCGCTCAGCCGCGTCCGCAAGCGAATCTCCTCCTCGACGAGCCCCCGGGTCTTGCCCTTGGAGAGGACGGTCTGCGTGCCTAGGAGGTCCAGGAAGGCCCGGGAGCGGCCGCGCTCGGCGAGGCTGAACGCCTCGTCGGCCTTGCCAAGCCGGAGGGCGCTCAAGACGGCCCCGTGGTAGATTGCCTGCTTGTCCTCCAGGAAGCCGCTCCGGAGCCCCGGGTCCTGGAGCTCCCCCCTGAGATCCTCGATGAGCTCGACGGCCCGCCGGAAGGCAGCCAGCGCCTCGTCATGGCGCCGTTCCCTGAAGTGGCTCCAGGCGATGCCCTCGTGGCTCCAAATCAGGTAGGGTACGTAGTCGAACCGGGTGGCGAGCGTTTTCGCCTCTTCGAAATAGGTCAGGGCTCGTGCCGGATCCTGCCGGTTCAGCGACAGCCGTCCCAGGGCGACAAGCGCGTTGGCCTCTATCTCTGGAACCCTGACTTCCCGTGCGATGGCGAGGGCCTGGTCGAAGGAGGACTCTGCCGCCGCGAAGTTCCCGAGCCGCCGGTGAGCGTTGCCGACGAGGGTGAGAACCCAGCCGAGATTGAGGCGGCCGCTCCGCCGCGCCCTGTTGAACGAAGGACCCGGCGGCAGTCCCGCGAGATACTTCTGGAGCGACTGGATGCCTTCGGTTCCCTGCCGGACGGCCGCGGCATAGTCGCCCGCCGCGTAGGCCGCCTGGCCGAGACCCCGGGTGAACAGGGCGGACCAGAAGAGCTTGGGGCGCGCACTCTCGAAATCCCCGCTCAGCTCCATGCCCGCCTGGTGGGTGCGCCGGGCTTCCGGGAGGTCGCCCGCCTGGTGGTAGGTGAGCGCGACCATAAAATGGACGTTCGCCCGCCGGGAGGTGACCTCGTCGCTCCGGGGCTCCGACTTCAGCAGCTCGAGGGCGCGGAGACCGTTCCGGATCGCCTTCTGGTACATGCCGAGGGGTCGGGCCACCCACATCGCGGCCGTGTATGCCTGGGCGGCTTCCAGCGAGTCCCCCCGCTGCTCCGATTCCTTCGCCTCGCGCTCGTAAAAAGCGAGCGCCTCCCGCCCCTCGCCGCGCCGGAGCACCTCGTGGGTCGCCTCATGGCTGAACCCGAACCAGCGTTCGCCGCTTGGGGGGGCGTGTCGGACGAGCTCCGTGACGACCTTTGCGGGACCCAGGAAGTGCGCCGTGTTCCGTTCCTGCACCTCTTTCACGATCAGCTTGAGCCCCGGCGCGTACCAGACGGTCCAGTTCACCACGTTCGACCTGCCGGTGAGTTTGAAGGCCTTCAAGGCGCCGGCGGGAACCGTCACATCCTCGTACGCCTCGACCTTCCACGTGATCTGCGCCCGGGGGATGCGTCGCCCGCGCTGGTAGTCGTGATAGGCGTACGTCGAGGCCCACCATTTGCCGACCTCGAGCGGCCAGGCGAACGACCCGTTGTGCGGGGACGCGGCGAGGAGCTCCTCGTCCCACCGGAGGGTGGCCATCCAGTTGCGGGTGGTCTTGTCGTAGACGAGGGTGTTCAGCTGATCCGAGACCCGGTAGGCCGGCTTGCCCTGGTAGGAGCCTTCCTCGAGAACGTTCCACGTCGTCGTCCACGTCTTGCCCGACTGATCAGAGCTCCGCGTGATCCACCGCGTGCCCGGCGCGGGGAACTCCATGTCCGCCGCCACCCGGCCGGCGGGCGGTTCGGTGGCGACCGTGCTGCAGCCCGCCAGCAGCACGACAATCCCCGCGACGAGTCGGTTCCCTCTCACGCTGGCAACGCTACCCGATGGGGGCGACTCGCGTCAAGCAAGAGAGGTAGTATTGCATGCGATGAAGGCGCTTCCATGGCTCGCCTGGGGCGGGGCGCTTGCGGCCACGGCGTTGGGCGTGGGCTACCTCGGGTGGACGCTCACCGCCCTCGAGGGCGAGCTGACCGAGCGGGCGCGAGAGGTCACGAGCCTCCAGCAGGCGATCGCCCGGCAGCAGGAGCTGCTCAAGCTCCTCGCCTCCCCGGACACCCAGGTCGTGGCGCTCGGCGGCCTCGAGCCGAGCCCGGCGGCGCGGGGCCGGATGTGGTGGCACCGGGAGGCCGGAGGGTTCTTCGTCGCCAGTGGGCTGCCGGCGGCGCCGGCCGGCAAGACCTATCAGCTGTGGGCGATCGCGGGGGGGACGCCCAGGAGCGCCGGCGTCTTCGACGTGGATCCGAAGGGCACCGCCGCACTCCGCGTGAAGCCCGTGGCGGGCGTGGAGAAGGTGGAAGTGTTCGCCGTCACCGTCGAGCCCGCCGCCGGCCTGCCCCAGCCCTCCGGGGCCATGTACCTGGCCGGGAAATCCCCTTGACTTTCCAGTCTGCTGGAAGGTTTATCCTGTGGCCATGGGGTTCTCAGGCCTCAGGATCGGGGAAGTCGCGACCAGGGCGGGGCTGAACCCGAAGACCCTCCGCTACTACGAGGCGTTGGGGGTGCTGCCGTCCCCGTTTCGCGAGGCCAACGGCTATCGCCGCTATCCCGCCGAGACCCTGGACCTCCTCCGCTTCATTCGCCAGGCCCAGGGGCTGGGCTTCACCCTCGACGAGATCAAGGAAGTCCTGGCCATCCGCCGGCGAGGCGAGGTTCCCTGCTCGCACGTCCGATCCCTCCTCCGGCAGAAGGCGGTGGAGCTGGACCGGAAGCTCGCCGACCTGGTGGCGCTGCGCCGGCGGATCCGCCGGAGCCTGGCCCGGTGGGGACGGAGCCCGCGGCTGAAGGCGCGGGTGTGTCCCCACATCGAGGCGCACCCCGCCCGGCGATGAAAAAGGTCCTCTTCGTCCTGGCCGACCTGACGGAGGGGGGCGGTTGATGGAACCGAATTCGGCAGACCGCCGGTTTCGTACATTCCTCGTGGCGAGTGGGGCGGTTCTTTTCTCCGCCTTCGTGGTGGGGCTCGGGATCCTCGCGACGTCGCCCCTCGAGGTCGTGACGCTGACCCTGGCGTACACCTCCGGGCTCTCCATGATCGTCCTGCCGTGCACGCTTCCCGCGGTCTTCGTCATCGTCCCCCTGAGCCTCGGGCGAGGGTACCGGCGGGGGCTGGCGATGGCGCTCCTCTTCGGCCTCGGGCTGGCCCTCACGATCACAGCGTACGGCGTCGCCGTGGCGTACCTCGGGAAGATCCTCTATCTGGACACCGTCACGCTCCTCATGTGGCTCGTGGCCGGAGTGGCGGCGTACCTCTTCGGGCTGTCGGAGCTGGGGCTGGTCCCCTGGCGAGCGCCCGCCTATGGTGGCGCGCTGCCGGGCATGATCCAGCGGCGCGGGGACTACGGGAAGGCGTTCGCCATGGGGCTCCTCCTCGGCAACGCCGGAATCGGTTGCCCGAACCCCGCCTTCTACGTTCTGCTGACCTTCATCGCCGGGTCGGGGAGCGCCGTGACAGGGGCGGCCTATGGTCTCATCCACGGAATCGGCCGGGCGACTCCGCTCCTGGCGCTCTCAATCCTGGCGATCCTGGGAATCAACGCCACGGGCTGGGTGCTCCAGAAGCGGGAGCGGGTCGAGCGACTGATCGGCTGGGGCCTCATCGGTTTCGCCGCGCTCATGATCCCCAAGGGCTATCTCTTCGGTCACGCCTTCTGGGAGGAATCGGTCTTCCACAAGGTCTGGAACCGGCTGGTCCACCTGACGCTGGGGGCCAACGTGGCGGAGAGCGCGGAGGTCGAGCGGGTCCTGGGCGACACGGTCGTCCACGACCCCTGGCTCCTCTTCGGCCCGTGGGTGGTGATCGCGCTCCTGATCGCGTTTCCGATCCTCTGGAGCGACTGGAAGCGGGCGGGAGCGCCGAAGGAGGCGGGGACCGCGCGGCCCGTCGTGGCCGGCCTCGCGGGGCTCGCGCTGCTCTTCCCGGCGCTCGCGCATGCCCACGGCGATGACACCGTCGCGCCCGCCGCGTTCTTCGGGCCCATGCTGGGTCTCGTCGTGCTCGTCTCAGTGGTCGGAATCGGACGGGCCGTGATCCGGGCGGTAAGGGGGCACAGGCCGTGATCACGGTCGAATTGCTCACCGCGCCCGGCTGAGCGAACTGCCGGGCAGCCAGGGCGCTGGTTGCGGAACTGATCGAGAGGGTCAGGGCCGAGGTTCCTGACCTTCACCTTGAAGAGATAGACATCACCGCGCATCCCGAGACCGCGGTGAAGTACCGAGTGATGGCCACCCCGGCGATCACCATCAACGGGAAGGTGGAGTTCGTGGGGGTGCCGAAGGAAGCGACCCTCCGGGCCCGCCTCCTGGCCGCCGCCGGGCCGCGACGGGAGACCTGAGGGGGGAATTTCCAACGTGAGGCCGCTGTTTGATGGAAGTGGAGGGAGCGAGCTGCCAGGCGGAGAAAGAGTTCCTTTCTCAGAAAGGCATCCCCTTCACGGACAAGAACATCCGCGAGGATCCGAATGCGCTGGCGGAGATCGAGAAGCTCGGCTACCGGGCCACGCCCGTGACGCTCATCGACGGGCAGGTGGTCGTCGGGTTCGATCGGGGGAAGCTGGAGCGCCTGCTGGGCTTGGCGTAAACTCATCGAGAGGGCGCGGCGCATGCCGAAGGCGTGGTGTCAGGGCTGAGGGCAAGAGATCGAGATCCCGGTCGGGGTCAAGCCCGGCGCCCTCTTCGACTGCCCGAACTGAGCGGGGCTCTCGCTCCGGGCGAGCGAGCGCGAGGGGCGGTGGGCGGTGACGGAGGTCAAGAAGGCCAGCTGCGCGGTGGGGAACGAGACCGTGATCCTGCCCGATGACGTCCGGCCCGGGGACGTCATCCGGTGCCACGGCGTGAGGCAGCGGGTCACCTACGAGTTCGGTGCCTACGCCCTCGTGAGGGAGCCCTGATGGCGCGGCTCCGCGCGTTGGTTGGAGGCGCCATCAGCCTGGGCGGTGCCTTCGTCTCCTCCCTCTGCTGCGTGCTGCCGGTGGCCATCGTCCTCCTCGGCCTGGGCAGCGGCGCCTTCATGGCCACCACGATGAGATACACGCCGGTCTTCGTCCCCATCGGCGTCCTCA
>LDXP01000075.1 GCA_001443385.1 Candidatus Rokubacteria bacterium CSP1-6 | reverse complement strand
GCGACCGGGATCATCTTCCGCGAGGTGCCGCCCGACTACGACCTCGACTGGCATCCTGCCCCGCGCCGGCAGTACATTATCAATCTCGATGTGGGCGTTCAGCTCACCGCGAGCGACGGCGAGACGCGCCGCATCGGCGCGGGTGAGGTCATTCTTGTCGAGGACACGTGGGGCAAGGGCCATCTCTCGAAGGCGCTCGATAGGAGGCTGCGCCACTGCATCTTCGTGACGCTGGACTGAAAGGCAGCGGCGCCAGACGAGGCGCTGGGGAGCTGCGCGGGCTTCAGGTGAGGAGGCGCCAGAGGGTCTGCGCGAATCCCGCGAGCAGGATGAAAATGGGCAGCGCGGCGGGGGGGGATAGGAACCCCAAAGCGGCGAGGCCGCAGAAGATGGAAAAGCACCCGACGTAGAAACGCATCTCATGACGGTCAACCCACGCCCCCGGGTCTAGAATCCGCCTCGCGTTGCCGATGAGATAGACGGGGGAATAGAGAAGCGAGAAGGCGAGGAAGAGCCCTGAGAGCGCCAAGAGGCCTCCGAGCGCACCGATGATGATCCAGAGCGCCCACCAGAGTTTTCCGTGCGTGAGACCATCGTCCATGACGGGGACGAGGACCTGCGGTCGGTAATAGATAAGCAACATGGCGAGCGAATAGACGGGGAGAACGAATTCCATCCAGGGCCGCCGCGGGCGGGCGAGTATCTCCGGGAGAATTCCTTGCCGATTCATCGCCCGAGCTACGAACTCCAGGAGGCCACTGCCTCTTCGCGGGTGGGATACACGGAGATCGCCTTGTTCAAGCCCGTTATCTCGATGATCTTGCCCACTTGCCCATGCACGCCGCAGAGTCGGAGGTCACCCCCGGCCTCGCGGGCCCGTTTCATGGCGCGCACGATTTCGCCCAGACCCGCGCTATCGATGTACTCTATGCTCTCCAGATCCAAGACGAGTTTGATCCTCCCTGCGTTGATGTAATCCTGTAGCTTCATCTGGCTCACTGAAGCCATGTCCAGGTCCCCCTTGGGGGCCACCTCGACGATGTCCTCCCGCTCTGGCTGGAGGCCGCCCCCCTCGCGGCGCAGCCGCTCGAGGTCTTGCTCGAGTGCCGCAGCCTTGGCCCTCGACTGCTCGTTCTCCTTAACCAGCTCTTGGAGCCGTTGGAGGTCTTGCTCGAATGCTGCAGCCCTTGTCCGCAACTGCTCGTTCTCGTTGAGCAGTTCTTCGAGCAAGCCCATCAGAAACCGGCCTTCCTCCATCCATTTGGTCGCTCGCTGCTTGATCGCGTCCTCGAGCGTATCTGCGTCTCGGGCCCCATTGTCCGGGGCCACCCGGCCGGTATTGTTTCCCGGCTCCTGCTCCCTCCGAGACTGCCACGCCCGTTCTGCCCATTCAGAAAGGGTCTCTCGCGCACTGAGCGGAGGCTTATCGCTCATTCCGTCGACCTCCCTCTTGACGTTTATTTCGGGGACCTCACCCCTCAGGTGAGGCAAGGGAAATGCCAATGGCAGACAATGAAGAACCCTTTGAGGACAGTAGGTTATCATTCCCTATTGCCCGATCCTGAGTGTCGAATTGGACCAGATGGGTCAACGTGGCACAGCGGCCCTCGTCCAGCGCCCGTATTGACAGGCGAGCCGAAGGAGTGTAAGGGGGAACGAAACAGCCTGGAGGGGATTCAGATGGAGTACGCACGGATGCGGCTGGAGCTGGATGGTCCGGTGGGGGTAGTGGAGTTCGACCGGCCGCCCGCCAATGCCTACGACCTGGGGTTTCTCGAGGAGCTGGACCAGGTCGTGGAGGAGGTGCGCCGCAGCGACGACATCAAAATTCTCGTTCTCCGGGGCAACGACCGGTTCTTCAGCGCCGGGGCGGATATCAACATGTTCCTCGGGGCCTCGCCGGAGGAGATCGGCAAGTTTGCCCTCTTCGGCCACCTGGTGCTGGATCGGCTGGAGCGCCTGCCCAAGATTTCCATCGCGGCCATCACCGGGCACGCCATGGGCGGGGGGCTGGAGATCGCCCTGGCGTGTGACCTGCGGTTCATGGCCCAGGGGAAGGCCCAGCTGGGCCTCGTCGAGGTCAAGATCGGGACGCTCCCGAACATGGGCGGGACCCAGCGCCTGCCCCGCCTCATCGGCAAGGCCCGCGCGCTCGAGATGATGGTCACGGGGCGAACGGTGGGAGCCGAGGAGGCGCTGGCCCTGGGGTTGGTGAATCGGATCCATCCGGCGGACAAGCTCTTGCCCGAAACGCTGGAGTACGCGAAGACCCTGGCCCGCGGGGCGACCCTGACCATCGGGCTCATCAAGCAGTGCGTCAACGAGGGGGTGGAGCAGCCGCTGGCGAGCGGGCTCGCCCTGGAGCGCGCCTGCGGGGCGGTCGCTTTCCGCAGCCATGACTTCAAGGAAGGGTCGAAGGCCTTCGCCGAAAAGCGCGCCCCCGCCTTCCTGGGCCGCTGAGAAACCGACCATGGAACAGACGCAGACGCCCCAGACGTTCGAGGCGAGCGATCCGATGCCGGACGAATACCGGGAGCTGCTCCTGCGCGTCCTCAAGGTGGCCGCCGACACGGAGACCAGCCTCCTCTTCCCGGAGTCCGACTGGCTGAAGGGGGTCATGGACCTCGCCCCGACCCCCGAGGACCGCCTCAAGATGAGCCGGTTCTACGCCGAGGAGCTCACCCACGGCTACTACTTCTACACGCTGCTGCGGAATCTCGACGTCACCCCCACCGCGGCCGACTACGCGACGGTTCGCCAGCTGTACTTCGCCCAGGTGCCCCTGGACACCTGGACCGACGTGGCGCTCCTCAACTGCCTGACCGATCGCGTCGGGCTCTTCCAGTACCAGAACATGGAGGGGTGCAGCTACGCTCCGCTGGCCCGAATCGTGGCCAAGATCGCCAGGGACGAGGTCGGCCACATCGCGATGGGCTACCACAACCTCACGACCATCTGTGGACACGCGGACGGCAAGGCGCGCGCCCAAGCCCTCCTCTTCAAGTGGTATCCGGTGGCGCTCGACATGTTCGGACGATCTGACTCCCGACGCGAGCCGCTCTACAAGAAATGGCGGCTGAAGCGGCTCGGCAACGAGGAGCTCCGGCGAGCGTACATCAACGAGGTGAGGCCGCTGCTGGAGGGGCTTGGCCTGGAGGTCCCCGACGAGCGCTCGAACCGCAGGTTCCTCTGATGGGGGCGAGTCAGGTGGAGCCGTCTCCCGAGGAGAGCGTCAAGCAGGTCGGCCTCAAGGCCGGGGCGCTGGTGGTGGGGATCGCCGCGGCTGACGCCTTCAACGAGTACGTGCCGGCCGGCCATCGCCCGGAAGATTTCCTGCCAGGGGCGCGGAGCGTGGTCGCGGCCGGCGCCAAGGGTCCCACGGCCGGGGCGTGGCGCTCCCCGAACCACGAGGTGATGGAGATCAGCGGCTACGACTTCCGGGAGAACATCGCCGTCCACGCGATGGCCGACTTCATCGAGCGCGAGCTCGGCTACTACGCGATCCAGGCGCCCTCGCTTCCCACCGCGGGCCACCAGCCGCCCATGAGCATGATGCTGGCCGCGGTCCTGGCGGGGCTCGGGACGCGGAGCCTGGCGGCGAACATCATCCTGCATCCAGAGTACGGGATGCTCTACTATGCGGCCCTGATCACCACGCTGCCGCTCCAGCCGGACCACGTGGTGGAGAAGGCTGTCTGTCCCGCGCCGTCCTGCGTGAAGATGTACGAGCGCCTCGGCACGACCCCGTGCCTGCGCGCCTGCCCCGCCTCGGACGGCGGCTGCCTGGACGGGACGATCGAGGGCGGCCGCATCAGGCACTCCTTCTACGACCGGGAGCGCTGCCACAGCCGCGCCCAGACCTACGGCCCGGGGAGCTTCCAGAAGAGCCTCCTCGCGATCCTGGACGAGGACGACCCCGCCAGGCGGAAGACGATGCTCTGCTCGGACTTCTTCACCCGCAGCGTCTCCGCCCTCGCCTTCTACCGGGAGAGCGTCGCCCAGTGCTTCGAGTGCATCCGCGTCTGCCCCGTCGGGAAGGTCCATCGCGTGAACAAGAAGTGAGGCGCGGCATGGCCACGGAGACGGCGGCCCTCACGGCCCGGGTGAAGGAGGCGGCGCTGAAGCGCGGGGCCCTCGTCTGCGGCGTGGCGCCTGCCGCGGCCTTCGATCCGCTGGCGCCCGACGGCCAGCGGCCCGGTGACCTCCTGCCGGGCGCCCGGTCGGTGGTGATCGTGGGCGGGGCGCCCCCGCGGGCGGGCGACTGGATCTCGCCGGTCGCCGAGCATCTGGAGTCGATGGGGACGACCCAGCGGATCGAGCCCGTGGGGCGCGCCGTGGCCGTCTTCATCGAGGAGGAACTCGGGTACTATGCGCTCCACGTGCCGGGCGGCGTCGGTCGGGGCGATCGCGCGTTCTTGAGCCTGATGCTCGCCGCGGAGCTGGCCGGGCTGGGGAGCCGGAGCCTCGCGGGACCGGTCCTCCACCCGCGGTACGGGATGCTGTACTACGCCGCCGTGGTTACCACGCTGCCCCTCGATCCGGACCGGCCGCTCGAAACGCCCGTCTGCCCCGCCCCCTCGTGCGTCGAGATGTGGGAGCGGGAGGGGACGACGCCGTGCCTCGCCGTGTGCCCGGCGCCGCGCGGGGGCTGTCTCGACGGGCGCCTGGAAAACGGCCGCTTCGTCCGCACGGCGTACAAGCGCGATCTGTGCGGGACGCGGGTCTACACGAACTGGATCGGGAGCTTCCAGAAGGTGCTGGAGGCCGCGCTGGACGAGCCGGATCGGGACAGGCGCAAGATGCTCCTCTACGGCAGCCTCTTCACCCGCACGCTCTGGTCCATCACCTACGCCGGCCAGAGCCAGGCCCAGTGCTTCGAGTGCATCCGCGTCTGCCCGGTCGGCGCGGAATACCGGACGAAGAAATAGGGGGGGCACCATGGCGTTCTTTGCGGTTGATCCCGCGCTCTACCGCCGCTACAAGGACCAGATCCTGGAGCTGTCGAACTCCTTTCAGCGCGACCGCAACGAGCACCTGCCGCCGGGCCAGCGCCGGCCCGGGCTCTCCGACCGGGAGATCGCTGAGCAGCTCGGCCTCGAGGAGCGGGTGGTGACGGAGATCCGCTGCGTGGCCGAGCGCGACCGCTACGGGCTCGACGAGTGGGAGCGGGCCATCGAGTTCAAGCGGAAGGCCTGCCGGGACTATGTGGAGACCAAGATCCTCCGGTTCCTCAAGCCTTCGGATCAGTGAGCGCTGACGGCAGTCGGCTCGACAGTGTGACCATTCCGCAGCTCTTCAGGGAGCGCTGCGTCCGGACCCCGGAGGCGGTCGCCTTCCGGGTGAAGGAGTTCGGGATCTACCGGGAGGTGACCTGGTCCGAGTACTGGGAGCGGGTCACGCACGCGGCGCTGGGGCTCCTGGAGCTCGGCGTCGAGGCCGGCGACCGGGTGGCCATCATGGGGGATCCGTGCCCCGAGTGGTGCTACGCGGACCTGGCGGCGCAGTCCCTCGGTGCCATCACCTACGGCATCTATTCCACCTCGGCCCCGTCGCAGGTGCGCTACCTCCTCGAGAGCGGGGGCGCCGTGGTGGCGGTGGCCGAGGACCAGGAAGCCGTGGACAAGATCCTCCCGCTGGCCGACGGGGTCCCCGGGCTCCGGAAGGTCGTCGTTGCGGACACGCGCGCGATGTTCTTCTACCAGGACCCACGGCTCATGACCTTCGCCGAGCTCCTGGAGCTGGGGCGGAAGCGCGCCGATCGGGAGCCCGGCGTCATCGAGGAGCGGATCGCGCGGGGCGATCCCGGCGCGGTCGCGTTCCTCGTCTACACGTCCGGAACGAGCGGTCCGCCCAAGCCCGCCATGATCAGCCACCGGAATTGCCTGACCGCGCTCATCGGCGCCATGGGCGAGGTGTGCCCCGGCCTCGTCACGGGCGCGCACCGCACCGTCTCCTTCCTCTCCATGGCCCACATCCTCGAACGATCGCTCACCGCCTACCTCCCGCTCGCCTTCGATGCGGTCCCCCATTTCGGCGAAGACGTGGAGCAGCTCTCGGAGACGCTCGTCGAGACCCAGCCCACCTTCTTCTGCGGGGTCCCCCGCGTCTGGGAGAAGATCGCCTCCCACGTGCTGGTGGGGGTGCAGTCGAGCTCGCCGCTCAAGCGGCTGGCCTACCGCGGCGCCATGACGGTCCGGCAGGCCCTTCTCCGTCGCCACTGGGGCGGCGCTCGCGTCCCCTTCGGGCTCCGCGCCCTCTCCTGGATGGTCCGCCAGCTGGTCCTCCGTCACATCCTCCGGAAGGTGGGGCTTCTCCAGGTTCGCTACGCCGTGGCTACGGGCGCGCCGCTTCCCCCGCAGATCCAGGCGCTCTGGCAGCTCTGGGGCGTGGACCTGATCAACCTGTACGGCTCGACGGAGGCCGGCGGGATCATCACCAGCCAGCGTCCGGGCTTCCCGCGCCCTGGGGATGTGGGGGCCCCGGCGTCGGTCAACCGCGTGCGGCTGGGGTCCGACGGCGAGGTCCTGGTCAACGGCCCGGGAGTTTTCCGCGGGTACTGGCGGAACGAGGACGCGACGCGGGAGGCCGTCGAGGACGGGTGGCTCCATGTGGGGGAGGTGGGGGAGCTGGACGGGCGCGGCACGCTCAAGCTCGTGGACCGCAAGCGCGACATCATGGTGACGGCGGGGGGAAAGAACCTGGCCCCCACCAACATCGAGAACGAGCTGAAAGCGAGCCCCTACGTCAGCGAGGCCGTCGTGTTCGCCGAAGGACGCCGGTACCCGGTCGCCCTGATCGAGATCGATGCCGGCACGGTGTCGGAGTGGGCGCGGGCCCACAGGGTGGTCTATACCGACTTCGCAAGCCTCGTGGGCCAGCCCCGGGTGCTGGACCTCATCGCGCGGGAGATGGACCAGGCCAACGGGCACCTGGCGCAGGTGGAGCAGGTGAAGAAGTTCCGGCTCCTGCCGAAGGAGCTGGATCCCGAGAACGAGGAGGATCCGCTGACGCCGACGCGGAAGGTGAAGCGCCGCCTCATGTACGAGCGCTACCGCGACCTGGTAGAGTCCATGTACGCCGCAGACGAGCCCGGGCTGGCGGAGACCGAACTCGCCCGGCTCGGCGCCGAACCGCATCCCTAACCTGAGGAGGAGACCTATGGCGGGCACATTCAGAGTTCTGGCCTGGCTGGCGTTCATGGCTCTGCTGGTGATCTCGACCCCGGCCCTCGCCCAGGAGCCGTACAAGGTCGGGATCACAGCGGCCATCACCGGCCCCGCCGCCGTCGAGTACGCCGCGCGCGTGGAGACCTTCCGGGCGTACATGAGCAAGGTCAACTCCGAGGGCGGCATCAACGGGCACCCGATCCAGCTCGGCTACGAGGACGACCGGGGGGAGCCGGCCCGGGCGGCGACCAACGCGAAGAAGCTGGTGGAGCAGGACAAGGTCGTGCTCCTGGTCAACACGTCCGTCTCGGCCACCTACAAGCCCGTGATGGCGACGGTGACCGAGGCGAAGACGCCTCTCCTCTTCGGGGGCGGGGTCTGCCCGCAGGAGGTCTTCCCGCCCGCGAATCCGTTGATGTTCTGCACGACGTCCTTCGCGGCCCAGATCGACAGCGACTTCGCCGTCCGCTTCATGAAGGAGGCGAGCAAGGACAAGGTGCGCCTCGGCACCGCCACGATGGACATCCCGATCGCGCGGATCGGCATCGACGCGGCCGAGGCAGTGGGCCGGAAGATCGGCATCGAGATCGTGGGGCGGGTCACCATGCCCCCCGGGACGGCGGACTTCACGCCCTTTTCCTCCAAGCTGAAGGACGCCGGCGCCAACTGGGTCTTCGCCTGGTCGCCCTGGTCGTTCGAGATCGGGCCCTACGAGGCGCTCCTGAACCTGGGCTGGCAGGGCAACTACATGCTCTACGGCCACCAGCAGCCGATCGACGCCGCCTACCCGCGGCTCAACCGGGAGAACCTCTACGCCCTTGTCGGCGCCTCGATCCTCGCCGAGGGGCTGCCGGAGCTCAAGGCGATGCAGGAAATCGCCGCCAAGCACGGCGCGAGCCGGCTCGACGTGGAGGGGGGGGTGGCGGCGGTGGCGGTCCACGAGGCGCTGAAGGCCTGCGGCTGGCCGTGCTCCCGCGAGAAGCTCCAGGGCGCCATGTCCGGGCTCTCGATCACGGTGAAGGGGGTCAAGGGCGGCCCGATCCAGTGGAGCCGCGACAACCACTTCCGGACCGAGCAGTGGTACAAGGTGTACCGGTGGGACAGCGCGCGGCAGCGGGCCGTGACGGCCAAGGAGTGGACCAAGGTGGACGTGGCCGAGAAGCTGAAGGAGCTGCGGGAGATCATCAAGTAGCCCGCCGATGCAGCTCCTCGCCAACACGCTGGCCCTGGCCAGCATCTACATCCTGCTGGCCGTCGGCTACGTGGTGGTGTACCGGGCGAGCCGGGTCCTGAACCTCGCCCACGGCGAGCTCATGATGCTCGCCGGCTATGCCTTCTTCGGGCTGGTGAGCGCCACGCCGGGGCACCCCCTCTGGGCGGTCCCGGCCGCGCTCGTCGTGAGCTTCCTCGCCGGCGTGGGGGTGTACGCCACCCTCGTGCGCCCGATGGCCGGGCACCCGCTCTTCTCCGCGGTGCTTGTCACCGTGAGCCTCGGGATCCTCCTGCGCGGCCTGGTTCTCCTCGGGTGGACCGCGGACATCCTGTACCCGCTGGCCGTCTCGGGATACAAGAACGTCCCCTGGCCTCTGCCGGGGGGCGCGGTGCTGACGACGATCGACCTGCTCTCGATCCTCATGGCGGTGACGGTGCTGTTGGCCCTCTGGGGCTTCTTCGCCCGGAGCCGCCTCGGGATCCAGATGCGGGCGGCGGCCGAGAACCCGCTGCTGGCGGCCCAGCGCGGCGTGAACATCCACCTCGTCTTCTCCCTCTCCTGGGGGATCTCGACCTTCGTCGCGGGCGTCGCCGCCATACTCTACGCGAGCAAGGTGCGGCTGGACCCGGAGATCGGCGTGATCGGGCTCCGGGCCTTCCCGGTCGCGCTGGTGGGCGGGCTGGACAGCCTGGCCGGCGTGGCTCCCGCGGGGCTGGCCATCGCGCTCCTGGAGAATCTCGCCATCCGCTACGTGAGCCCCCTCCTGAGCGACGTGGTGCCGTTCCTCGCCCTCCTGGTGATGCTCTTCGTCCGTCCCTGGGGGCTTTTCGGCACCAAAGAAGAAATCGAGCGCGTATGAGCGCCCCCGGGCCGATAATCGTCGCATCCCGGCGTTCTCGGTCGTCGGCCATCCTCAACGTACAACTGCGTACGCCTCCGGTGGCCTCCTCCCTCGGGCCTTGGGCTGCTCGCTTCTCGGCCCGGGGGTATGCACCTGACCGTCCGTGTGACGGCAAGAGGGCAGTTCAATGAGTCGCGGGACTGGGAGCCCGTACCTCAAGACGACCTATCCGAGCGACGCGGCCCTCCTGGGCACGCCGGTCCGGCGCTTCTGGCTGGCCGTCTTCGGGCTGGCGGCCCTGGGGTTTCCCCTCGTGGGAACGCCCGTCCTCATGGACCTCCTCTGCCGGACCGCGGTCGCGGTCGTGGGCGCGCACGCCCTCAACCTCGTGACCGGCTACGCCGGCCAAGTCTCGCTCGGGCACGCCGGCCTCATGGCGGCGGGGGCGTTCACCGCGGGCATCCTGACCGAGGAGCTCGGGGCCCCCTTCTGGCTCGCGCTGCCGGCCGCGGTCCTGGTCGGGGCCCTGTTCGGCGTGGTGGTGGGGATCCCGTCCCTCCGGCTCAGGGGGCTCTACCTGGCGCTCAGCACCCTGGCGCTCCACTTCGTGATCCTGTACCTGGCGAGCGAGTACCAGAGCGGCCGGGGGTTCGCCACCGGGCTCCTCGTGCCCCGGCCGAAGGTGGGCCCCTGGACCCTCGCCGGCGCCACGGCGTGGTACTACGCCCTCGGCGGTGTTGCGACGCTCACGACCCTCTTCTGCCTCAACCTCGCCCGGACGCGCCCGGGGCGCGCCTGGATGGCGATCCGGGACCGGGACGTCGCAGCCGCCTCCATGGGGGTGAACGTCGCCGCCTGGAAGGTGCTGGCCTTCGTGGTTTCCTCCGCCCTGACCGCCTTCGGCGGCGGCCTCTGGGCGTACTACCTCGGCTTCGTGTCCGTGGAGGCCTTCAGCTTCTTCCTCACCGTCGAGTACATCGCGATGGTAGTCATCGGCGGGCTGGGGTCCGTCCTCGGGGCCATCCTGGGGGCGACCTTCGTCACCGTCCTGCCCTACGCCGTCGACGCCATCGTGAACCTCGTGCCCGTGCCGGACCGCGTGCACACGCATCTCTTCGCGGTGAAGTTCGCCGCCTTCGGCCTCCTGATGGCCGTCTTCCTGATACTCGAGCCGCGCGGCCTGGTGAGCGTGTGGTCCCGCGTCCGGACCTACTTTGACCTCTGGCCGTTCCGCTACCACCCGCTCAAGGGATGACGGCGTCGCTCCTGGAGGTCAGCGGGCTCGAGGTCGTGTACAACCACGCCGTCGTCGCCGTCCAGGGTGTGTCGCTGCGGGTGCCCGAGGGCCGGCTGGTGGTTCTGCTCGGCACCAACGGGGCGGGGAAGACGACGACCCTCCGGGCGATCTCGGGGTTCCTCGGCTCGGACAACGCCGAGATTACCCAGGGCACGGTGCTCTGGGACGGCCAGCGCGTCGGCGGGCTTCAGCCGTACGAGGTCGCGGGGCGGGGGATCACGCTCGTGCCCGAGCGCGAGAAGATCTTTGAGACGCTGACCGTGGAGGAGAACCTCGCCACGGCCGTTCCCGCCCGCCGCGCGCGCGGGGAGAGTCGGCGGGAGAGCCTGGATCAGGTGTTCCGGCATTTTCCCGTGCTCTTCGAGCGGCGCCGCCAGACCGCCGGCTACCTCTCGGGCGGAGAGCGGCAGATGCTCGCGCTCGGCCAGGCCCTGCTCTGCCGTCCCCGCCTCCTGCTGGTGGACGAGCTGTCGCTCGGCCTGGCGCCCCTGATCGCCGGCAACCTGCTGGGGATCCTCGAGCGGCTGCGCGCGGAGCTCGGCCTGACCATCCTCCTCGTGGAGCAGAACGTCGCCGCCGCCCTCAAGATCGCGGACTACGGATACGTGATGGAGCACGGGCGGATTGTCTATGAGGACACGGCGCCCCGGCTGCTGGGGCACGCCGACATCCAGGAGTTCTACCTCGGCGTCGGCCGGGAAGGGCGGGCCAAGAGCTACCGGGACGTGAAGCAGTATCGTCGCAAGCGACGCTGGCATGGCTGAGCCGGCGCCGCTCCTGTCCATCCAGGACCTCCGGCTCGCCTTCGGGGGGCTTCAGGTGCTGGCCGGGGTGAGCGTGTCGGTCGGTCGCGGCGAGATCCTGGCGCTGGTGGGGCCGAACGGGGCCGGCAAGACCAGCCTCCTCAACTGCGTCAACGGCCTCTACCGTCCCGACGCCGGCCGGATCCTCTACGCCGGAGAGGAGATCACCGGCTGGCCGCCCCACCGGGTCGCCGGGCGCGGGATCGCGCGCTCCTTCCAGCTCGTGGAGCTGTTCCGCCACATGACAGTCCTCGACAACCTCCTGCTGGGCCGGCACATCCACATGCGGACCGGGATCTTCACGGGCGGGCTCTACTGGGGGCCCGGCCTCCGCGAGGAGACGGTCCACCGCCGGGCCGCCGAGGAGGTCCTGGACTTTCTGGAGCTCGGCGGCTACCGGCGCCGGCCGGTGGCGAGCCTGCCGTACGGGGTGCAGAAGCTCGTCGGGATCGGGCGGGCCCTGGCCATGGAGCCGACCCTCTTCCTGGTGGACGAGGCCGCCTCGGGATTGACGCGCCAGGAGAAAGAGGACCTCGCGCGCTTCATGCTCAGGATCAAGCACGAGCGCGGCGTGACGATCCTCTGGGTCGAGCACGACGTCCAGCTCGTGGCCGATCTCGCCGATCGGATCGCCGTGCTCCACTACGGACAGAAGATCTCCGAGGGCGCGCCGGCCGCGGTGCTGGCCGACCCGGTCGTGGCCGAAGCCTACCTCGGGCTCGCCGGCCGCGGCTGACGCCTGCCGGCCTTCACGCCAAGGGCCCATCTTCCCCGACAACGGCCATTCGCAAAACGCCCGCCGTCGTTTTCCCTAGACCAGTAAGTTTTCGGAAAGGATGCCTCGCCATCATCGTCGAGCAGCACGGGGGGTCTGTGAGCTTACGAAGGAAACGTGCCGCTCATTCGCGGTAAGATGGGTTCTGTCAACTCGCTCGCCCCAGTTTCAGCTGAGCCTCGAAGGAACCGTCCAAGCGGGATGAGATGTACCTGCTGGTCACCCTCGGGGGCTCAAGGCCAATGCTTGCCCTTCTCCGGCCCCCCCAAATCCACC
>LDXP01000074.1 GCA_001443385.1 Candidatus Rokubacteria bacterium CSP1-6 | reverse complement strand
CGTGGCCGCCGAGCACCCGAACCCGGAGATCGAGAAGGTGCCGGAGCGGTTCGACATCGACCTCGGCAAGTGCGTTTTCTGCGGGTACTGCGTGGAGGCGTGCCCGGAGGACGCCATCCGCATGGACACGGGCATCCTCGAGTTTTCCTCCTACAGCCGGCGAGGGATGATCTACACGAAGGAGACGCTCCTCGGCCTGGAGCCGGCCGAGCCCGACGGGACGCCCCGGTCGCCCATCCCCATTCCCGCCGACCGGACGCCAAACCTATGAGTCATCCTGTATGCACTGACCCAAAGCTTGCTGCCTGGCCCCGCGCTTGTTCGAGCGCGGGCTTTGCCCGCGCAATCTACGGGGGGAGGAATCGGAAGGGGGGCGGAGCCCCCCTCCGAGGATAGCCATGGAGCTCGTGGCGTTCTTTGTCATCGCGGTCGTGGCGGTCGTCTCGGCGCTCGGGCTCGTGCTGCGCCGGAACCCGATCCACGGGGCGCTCTTCCTCGTCGTGAACCTGGGCTGCGTGGCGGTGCTGTACCTGCTCCTCGGCGCGGAGTTCCTGGCCCTGGCGCAGGTCATCATCTACGCCGGCGCCATCATGGTCCTCTTCGTCTTCGCGATCATGGTGCTGATCCCGGGCAAGGAGGAGACGGGGCCGGACCCGCTCCGCTCCCAGCGCCTGCTCGCCCTGCCCCTGGGCGCCCTGCTTCTCTTCGAGATCGGGCTGATCCTCCATTCGAGCGTGTTCATGGGGGCACCGCACCCGGGGGTTCGGCCTGGGTCCGCGGCGCCTCCCACGGCAGCGGGGGGGATCCAGTCGGTGGGACGCCTGCTCCTGGGCGACTACCTCCTTCCCTTCGAGGTCACCTCCGTCCTCCTCCTCGCGGCCCTGGTGGGCGTGCTGGCCCTCGCCAAGCGGAGGGCGGGATGATGGTGCCCGAGTCCTATTACACGGTGCTGTCGGCGATCCTGTTCACGATCGGGGTCGTGGGGGTCCTCGTGCGCCGGAACCCGCTCGTCATCTTCATGTCCATCGAGCTCATGCTCAACGCCGCCAACCTCGCCCTCGTGGCGTTCGGCCACCGGGCGGGGACCGCCGACGCCCAGGTGCTCGTCTTCTTCGTCATGACGGTGGCCGCCGCCGAGGTGGCGGTGGGGCTCGCCATCATCGTCGCTATCTTCCGGCTGCAGCGGCGGCTGTCGGTGGACGAGCTGAGCATCATGCGCTGGTAGCAGGGGGATATAATGGCTCAGACGAAAACGCTCACGCCCGCGACTAAAATCGACGCGGAGCTGGCCCGCCGGCTCCTGTCCCAGATGCTCCTCATTCGCCGCTTCGAGGAGCGGGCCGCGGAGATGTACGCCCTGGGGAAGATCGGCGGCTTCCTCCACCTCTACATCGGCGAGGAAGCGGTGGGCGTGGGCGCCACCTCCGTCCTCCGCCCCGACGACTACGTGATCTCTGCCTACCGGGAGCACGGCCACTGCCTGGCCAAGGGGTCGGACCCCCGCCGCATGATGGCCGAGCTCTTCGGGCGCCGCGACGGGCTCAGCAAGGGCAAGGGCGGCTCCATGCACCTCTTCGACAAGTCCAAGAACTTCCTCGGGGGCCACGCCATCGTGGGGGCGCACCTCCCGCTGGCCGCGGGCGCCGCCTTCGCGATCAAGTACCAGGGGGGCGACCAGGTGGTCCTCTGCTATTTCGGCGACGGCGCGGTCCCGCAGGGGGAGTTCCACGAGTCGATGAATCTGGCGTCCCTCTGGAAGCTCCCCGTCGTCTACGTCTGCGAGAACAACCGCTACGCCATGGGGACCGCCATCCACCGGGCCCTGGCCCAGACCGAGATCTGGCGGTACGCGGAGACGTACGGCATGGCTGGCGAGGCGGTGGACGGCATGGACGTGCTCGCCGTGCGCGACGTCGTGGGGCGCGCGGTGGAGCGCTGCCGGCGGGAGCAGGCGCCCACCCTCATCGAGGCCCGCACGTACCGCTTCCGCGGACACTCCATGCGCGATCCGTCGGCCGCGGTGTACCGGACCAAAGAGGAAGTGGAACGCGAGAAAGAGCGCGACCCCATCAGGCTCTTCCGCGAGCGCTGCCTCAAGGATGGCACCCTGACGGAGGCCGAGGTCAGAACCATCGAGAAGGAAATGAACGACCTCGTGGACGAGGCGGTGGCCTTCGCCGACGCCTCCCCCGAGCCGCCGCTCGAGTGGCTCACCGCCGAGGTCTACAAGGAGTAGGGCGTTGTGCCGATAACCTTCGCATCCCGGCGTTCTCGGTTCTCGCCGATCGATTCCTTTGCGGGCACCGCGTCCGGCGGAAGGCCGGCGTGGTCGTTACGCTCCGGTCGGCTCGTCCCTCGGGCCTCCACCCACCTTCGGTGGGTACCCGGCTCGGTTCTCGTCGCGGCGCGTATGGGGGCGCGTTCGAGCGAGGGCTTCGCCCTCGCAACCGTGGGGGGAGGAATCGGGAGGGGGGCGGAGCCCCCCTCCGAGCAACTACAAGGAGTAGGGCGATGTCAGTCATGACGTATCGGGAGGCGCTGAACCTGGCGCTCCGCGAGGAGATGCGGCGCGACCCGCGCGTCTTCCTCATCGGTGAGGAAATCGGCCTGTACGATGGCGCCTACAAGGTGACTCAGGGGCTCCTGAAGGAGTTCGGCGAGCGGCGCGTGGTGGACACCCCCATCTGCGAGTCGGGCTTCACGGGGGTGGCGGTGGGCGCCGCCATGCTCGGCCTCCGGCCGGTGGTGGAGATGATGACCTTCAACTTCGCCATCCTGGCGCTCGACCAGATCGTCAATTCGGCGGCCAAGCTGTATTACATGTCGGGCGGACAGTACAACGTCCCCATGGTCATCCGCGGGCCGGGAGGCCCTGCCCACCAGCTGGCGGCGCAGCACTCGCAGTCCATGGAGGTGTACTTCTACCACGTGCCCGGCCTCAAGGTCGTCCGCCCCTCCACTCCCCGGGACGCGAAGGGGCTGCTCAAGAGCGCCATCCGGGACGACAACCCGGTGATCTTCATCGAGTCGGAGACGCTCTACGGGATCAAGGGCGAAGTCCCCGACGACCCCGAGTTCACCATCCCCCTCGGCAAGGCGGAGATCCGTCGCGAGGGCACCGACGTCACGGTCTTCGCCTACATGGGGATGATGTACCGGGCGCTGGAGGTGGCCGAGGAGCTGGCCAAGGAGGGGATCTCGTGCGAGGTGGTGGACCCGCGGACCCTGCGCCCCATGGACAACGAGACCATGATCGGCTCGGTGCGGAAGACGCACCGGGCCGTGGTGGTGGAGGCGGGGGCGGGCTTCGCCGGGATGGGCTCCGAGATCTCCGCCTTCGTCACCGAGAATGCCTTTGACGACCTTGACGCTCCCGTCGAGCGGGTGACGGGCGCCAACGCTCCCATGCCCTACGCGAAGAATCTCGAGCAGGCGAAGACCCCATCCAAAGAGAAGATCATGGCCGCCATCCGCCGGGTCTGCGGCGCGTAGCGGAGGCTCGACATGCCCATAACCAAAGTGGTGATGCCCAAGCTCTCGGAGGCCATGGAGAGCGGCAAGGTCATCAAGTGGATCAAGAAGGAAGGAGACCGCGTGGAGGGCGGGGAGATCATCGCCGAGATCGAGACCGACAAGGCCGACATCGAGCTCGAAGCGTTCGGGTCGGGCGTGCTCAGGAAGATCGTCGTGCCGGCCGGCGACCGCGCTCCCGTCGGCGGGCTCATCGCGGTCATCGCCGATGCCGCCGACGATATCGCGGGCCTCCTGGCGGGCGCTCCCGCTCCCCCTGCGGCGGCGGCCCCACCGCCGCCCGTCTCCCCGGCGCCACCACCCAGAGTCGTCGCGCCGCCCCCGCCCCCTCGCCCGATCGCCCCCGCGCCGGCTCCCGTACCGGTGGCTGTCCCCGGCGGCCGGGTCAAGGCCTCGCCCCTGGCGAAGAAGGTCGCCGCCCGGTCGGGCGTCGATCTCCGGCTCGTTCAGGGAAGCGGTCCGGGCGGACGCATCGTCCGGCGGGACGTCGAGGCCGCATTGACCGCGGCGCCAAGCCCGACGCCTCAGGCGGTCCCGCTCGCTCCGGGCGTGGAGTATCAGGACGTGCCGCTGTCCTCCATCCGGGCCGCCATCGCCAGGCGGATGCCGCTGGCCAAGGCGCCGGTTCCCCACTTCTACGTGACCGTCGAGATCGCGATGGACCGGGCCTGGGAGCTCCGGGAGGCGCTGAACGCGCTCGAGGGGCAGCCCAAGATCTCCGTGACCGACATGATCGTCAAGGCGTGCGTCTTGGCGCTGACGCGGCACCCCGAGGTGAACGCCTCCTTTCAGGGTGAGAGCATCCGCGTGAACTACCGGGTTCACATGGGTCTCGCCGTGGCGCTGGACGAAGGGCTCATCACGCCGGTGTTGCGAAACTGCGAGGCGAAGTCGCTCGCCCAGATCGCCGTGGAGGGGCGTGACTTGGTGGAACGCGCCCGCGCCCGTAAGCTCAGGGCGCCGGAGCTCTCGGGCGCCACCTTTTCGGTGTCCAACCTCGGCATGTTCGACGTGGACGAGTTCTCGGCCATCATCAACCCGCCCGAGGGCGCGATCCTGGCCGTCGGGGCGGTCAAGGTCGTCCCCGTCGTGGAAGAGGGGCGGATCGGGATGGGCCGGCGGATGAAGGTGACGCTCTCCTGCGATCATCGGGTGATGGACGGCGCGATGGGCGCCCGGTTCCTTCAGACCCTGAAGCAGCTCCTGGAAGAGCCGCTGCGGCTGCTCGTGTAAACGGACCCCCTCACCTTTGTCCTGCCCCCTCACCTTTATCCTCTCCCCCAATGGGGGAGAGGGCAGGGTGAGGGGGAGTGAGGAGTGACCGTGGCAACGCATAAAGTGGACGTGGCTGTGGTGGGGACCGGGCCGGGCGGGTATGTGGCGGCCATCCGGTGCGCCCAGCTGGGCCTCTCGGTCGCCGCCGTCGAGGACGACCGTCCCGGGGGCGTCTGCCTCAACTGGGGATGTATCCCCACCAAGGCGCTGCTGCGCAACGCGGAGGTGGTGGGGCTTTTCGCCAGAGCGTCAGAGTTCGGGATCAAGCTCTCGGGCTTCGAGGCCGACTATGCCGAGGCGATCAGGCGGAGCCGCAAGGTCGCCGATCGGATGGCCAAGGGGGTCGAATTCCTCTTCAGGAAGAACAAGATCACCCTCCACCCCGGGCGCGGACGGCTCAAGAGCCTGGCGCTGGTGGAGGTCGCCGCCGCGGGCGGGCCGGAGACCATCGAGGCGCGGCACGTGATCCTCGCGACGGGCTCGGAGCCCAAGTCTCTGCCCGGGGTGGCGATCGACGAGCAGTCGGTCATCTCCTCCAACGGGGCCGTCCGCCTGGAGCAGGCGCCCAAGTCGATGATCATCATCGGGGCCGGCGCGGTGGGAATGGAGTTCGCCGACATCTACGCCGCCTACGGCGTCCAGGTGACGCTGCTCGAGGCGCTGCCCCGCGTGCTTCCGATGGAGGACGAGGAGGTGTCAGCGCAGCTCGCGCGCCTCTTCGCCAGGCGGGGGATTGGGGTCCGGACCGGGGTGAAGGTCGGGTCGGTGAAGGCGACCAAGAGTGGGGTGACCGTGGAAGTGGAGGCCGAAGGAAAGGCCGAGCGGCTTCAGGCGGAGCAGGTTCTCATGGCGGTGGGGCGCTCGGCCAAGGTGAAGGATCTCGGGCTGGAGGCCCTGGGGGTGGCGCTGGAGCGGGGGTTCGCCAAGGTCTCGCCGCGCATGGAGACCTCCGTGAAGGGGCTCTACGCCATCGGCGACATGGCGGGGCCGCCGCTCCTCGCCCACAAGGCCATGGCCGAGGGGGTCGTCGCTGCCGAAGCAATCGCCGGGCGGGATCCGCGTCCCGTGAACTACTCAAACGTCCCGAGTTGCACCTACTGCCGGCCTCAGGTCGCGTCCATCGGCCGGACGGAGGCTCAGGCCCGAGCCGGGGGGAGCGAGGTGGTGGTGGGGCGCTTTCCCTTCACCGCCAACGGCAAGGCGGTGGCCCTGGGCGAGACCGAGGGGTTCCTCAAAGTGGTGGCCGACAAAGCCACCGGGGAGATCCTGGGCGCGCACATCCTGGGGCCCGAGGCTACCGAACTGATCCACGAGTTCGCCGTGGGGCGGACGCTCGAGGCCACGCTCGAGGAGATCATTCACACGATCCACGCCCATCCCACGCTGTCCGAGGCGGCGCTGGAGGCGACGCTGGCGGCCCTCGGCCACGCCATCCATATATAGCCCCCCTCACCCTTCCCTCTCCCCCATCGGGGGAGAGGATAAAGGTGAGGGGGCGAAGTGACGCGCGGTGAGAGGCGGGCGGGTTGCTAGTTGCGGAAGAAGGGGACGCGGACCGCGCTAGCTTTCGTGGCGGGCCTTGCCGATCTCCTCCCGCATCGCTTCCTTGCCGGCCTCGAACGCCGACATCAGCCGCTGGCTCTGCTCCTCGAAGAGCTCGCGCCCCTTCTCGAAGAGCTCCCCGGCCTGGACCTGGGCCTCCTTGGCGTACTCCTGGGCCCGCTTGGCGAAGTCGCCGCCCTTCTCCCGGAGCAGCTCGCGCGCCTCCTGCCCCGTCCTCGGCGTCAGGAGCAGCGCCGCGGCCGCGCCCAGCAGGGCGCCCATGAAGAACCACCCGAGGTATCCTGCCGCGTCACCACTGGAAGTACGTTCGTCACTCATCGGTCACCCTCCCGGCTTCGTGCTTCTTGTTTCTGCCGATCAGCTTCTTGATGAAGACGTCCAATCCCTTCTTGACTCCCGTCGCGGTCCCGACGAGCTGGCCGACCCGCGTGAACCCCCCCACGAATCCCGTCACCCCGCCGACGAACCCGACCACCTGGGCGACGCGGGTTGCAACCTCATCCACCCGGCCGATGACGGCGCCCGCCCGCTCCACTTCCTGTGCCGCGTGCTTCGACAGGCCGCGGAGCTCTTCGGCCAGGGCCTGGAGCTGGCTCGCCGTCGGGCGGATCTCGCGCTCCAGCAGCATGAGCACGGTTTCGGCCCGGAGCGCCATTCGCTTCAGGGCGAGCAGCGTGGGCACCAGCACCACCGTCACGACGACGGCGCAGAGCGCGATGACCAGGAGGAACGTATTGGTCATGGGACTCGCATTATAGCAAAAAGCGGGGAAAATCGTTGACTTCCCTCGGTGCCGATCCCTATACTAAGGGCGTCGCTAACCCCCACCGAGGAGCCCGGCATGTCCCTCCAGGAGCGCTTCGAGGAACTCCACCGCCTCCACCGGCAGGCCGAACTGGCGGGGGGCGAGGAGCGGATCCAGCGCCAGCACAAGGCGGGCAAGAAGACGGCCCGCGAGCGCTTGGAGCTTCTCCTGGACAAGGGCTCCTTCGCCGAGGTGGACAAGTTCGTCGTCCACCAGTGCCGGGATTTCGGCATGGAGTCGCAGAAGGTGCTCGGAGACGGCGTGGTGACCGGCTCGGGGCGCATCCACGGCCGCCCCGCGTTCGTCTTCGCCCAGGACTTCACCGTCTTCGGCGGCTCGCTCTCGGAGGCGTACGCACGAAAGATCTGTAAGATCATGGATCTGGCGCTGAAGGCCGGCGTGCCGATCATCGGCCTCAATGACTCGGGAGGAGCCCGGATCCAGGAGGGCGTCGTCTCGCTGGCCGCCTACGCCGACATCTTCCTCCGGAACACCCTGGCCTCGGGGGTGATTCCCCAGATCTCGGCCATCATGGGCCCGTGCGCGGGCGGCGCCGTGTACTCCCCGGCCATCACGGACTTCGTCTTCATGGTCAAGCACTCCTCCTACATGTTCGTGACCGGACCCGATGTGATCAAAGCGGTCACCCACGAGGAAGTGTCCTTCGAGGAGCTGGGCGGCGCCGGCCGACACGCCGGCACGTCGGGCGTCGCCCACTTCGCGGCGGAGAGCGAGGAGGAGTGTCTGGCGCTGATCCGCGAGCTCATGACGTTCCTCCCCCAGAACAACCTGGAGGACCCGCCCCTCCGCCAGACGCTCGATCCCCCCGACCGGGTGGACGAGGCGCTGCAAACGGCGGTCCCCGACCAGCCGAACAAGCCGTACGACATCAAGGAGATCATCCGGACGGTGGTGGACGATCACTACTTCTTCGAGGTCCACGCCGACTTCGCCCCCAACATCGTGGTGGGCTTCGGGCGCCTCAACGGGCGCCCCGTGGGCATCGTCGCGAACCAGCCGGCCCACCTGGCCGGTTGCCTCGACATCAATGCGTCCCTGAAGGGCGCCCGCTTCGTGCGCTTCTGCGACTGCTTCAACATCCCGCTGGTGACCTTCGAGGACGTGCCGGGGTTCCTGCCCGGCACCGCCCAGGAGTACGGCGGCATCATCAAGCACGGCGCCAAGCTCCTCTTCGCCTACTGCGAGGCGACGGTGCCGAAGCTCACGGTCATCACGCGCAAGGCGTACGGCGGCGCCTACTGCGTCATGTCCTCCAAGCACATCCGCGGCGACGCCAACTTCGCCTATCCGACGGCCGAGATCGCCGTGATGGGGCCCGAGGGAGCCGTGAACATCCTCTACCGGCGGGAGGTCGACCAGGCGAAGGATCCGGTCCGGTTCAGGGACGAGCGGACGGCCGAGTACCGCGAGAAGTTCGCCAACCCCTTCGTGGCGGCCGAGCGCGGCTATGTGGACGAGGTCATCGAGCCCAGGGACACCCGGCGGAAGCTCATCCAGGCGCTGGAGATCCTCCACACCAAGCGCGACAGCAACCCCTCCAAGAAGCACGGGAACATTCCGCTATGACGCCCGAAGAGTACCAGAAGCTCGAGGCCGCCCGCCAGGCGTGGGAGGAGACGGTCTTGAAGCCCGCCCTGGAGCGGGCGCCGGAGCGCCCCGGCCTCTTCAGCACCTCGGGAGGTAACCCCGTGGAGCGCGTGTATACTCCGGCGGATCTGGAGGGGCTCGACTACAGCCGCGATCTCGGCTTCCCCGGCCAGTACCCGTTCACCCGGGGCGTCCAGCCCACGATGTACCGCGGGCGGCTCTGGACCATGCGCCAGTACGCGGGGTTCGGGAGCGCCGCCGAGACGAATCGGCGCTACCGCTATCTCCTGGACCAGGGCCAGACGGGGCTCAGCGTGGCCTTCGACCTGCCGACCCAGATGGGCTACGACGCCGCCTCCCCCGTCGCCCGGAGCGAGGTCGGGAGGGTCGGGGTGTCCATCTCCTCCATCGAGGACATGGCCGCCCTGTTCGAGGGGATCCCGCTGGACCGGGCGTCCACCTCGATGACGATCAACGCCACGGCGGCGGTCCTCCTGTGCATGTACGTGGCGCTGGCCGAGAGCCAGGGCGTCCCCGCCGATCGCCTCCAGGGCACCGTCCAGAACGACATCCTCAAGGAGTACATTGCCCGGGGCACGTACATCTTCCCGCCGGCACCCTCGATGAGGCTCATCACGGACCTGTTCGCCTTCTGCCGGGACCGGGTCCCCCGCTGGAACACGATCTCGATCTCCGGGTACCACATGCGCGAGGCCGGGTCCACCGCGGCCCAGGAGGTGGCCTTCACCCTCGCCAACGCCATTGCGTACGTCGAGGCCGCGCTCGAGGCCGGGCTCAAGGTGGACGAGTTCGCCCCGCAACTCTCGTTCTTCTTCAACGCCCACAACAACCTGATCGAGGAGGTGGCCAAGTTCCGCTGCGCGCGGCGGCTCTGGGCGCGCATCATGCGGGAGCGGTTCGGCGCGCGGGACCCGCGCTCCTGGATGCTGCGCTTCCACGCCCAGACGGCGGGCTCCATGCTCACCGCGCAGCAGCCGGAGAACAACGTCGTCCGGGTGACGATCCAGGCCCTCGCGGCCGTCCTGGGAGGCTGCCAGTCGCTCCACACCAACTCCATGGACGAGGCGCTGGCGCTGCCTTCGGAGCAGGCCGTTCGGATCGCGCTGAGGACGCAGCAGATCCTCGCCTACGAGTCGGGCGTGGCCGACACGGCCGACCCGCTCGGCGGCTCCTACGCCATCGAGCGGCTCACCCGCCAGATCGAAGAGGAGGCCGAGACGTACATCGCCAAGATCGACGGCCTGGGCGGCTCGGTCCACGCCATCGGCTTCATGCAGCGCGAGATCCAGGAGGCCGCCTACCGCTATCAGCAGGAAGTGGAGGCGAAGTCGCGGATCGTCGTCGGGGTGAACGAGTTCGTCGCGGAAGAGTCGCGGCCGGGCGGCCTGTTCCAGGTGGATCCCGCCGTGGGCGAGGCCCTGAGCTGCCGGCTGGAGGAAATCCGTCGGAGGCGGGATCCGGGCCGTTGTCAGCGGGCCCTGGATCGGATCGGCGCCGCCGCCCGGGGGCGGGACAATCTCCTGCCGCCGATCCTGGAGGCGGTCAAGGCGTCCGTGACCCTCGGAGAGATCTGCGACGCGCTCCGCCAGGTGTTCGGTGTTCATCAGCCGTCCGTCATCTTTTAGCCAGCGGTCTTCCCCCCTCACCTTTGTCCTCTCCCCCAGCGGGGGAGAGGGGAGGGTGAGGGGGTTTCTTCTCGCCCTGCTCAGCCTCCTGGTGCTGACCCTCCTGGCGCCGACCCCGGCGCCGGCTGGAATCGCCGACCGGGTGGGCGTCACCTTCGCGCTGATGCTCCAGGACTTCGTGGACGCGTTTCCACCCGTCGAAGGCCTGGTGGTCGCCGTGGACGGCGATCTCGTCTATCTCGATCTCACCGCGAAGAGCGGGGTTCAGCCGGGGCAGGAGTTCACCGTTTTTCGAAAGGGGGAAGTCTTCCGCCACCCGCTGACCAACCAGCCGCTGGGCCGCTTTGAGGAGTACCTGGGGTTCGCCCAGGTGCGCCGCGTCTTCCCCCAGTTCTCGGAGGCGCGGTATATCCCCGCGGACGGCCGCTCCCCGGTCCGTCCGGAGGACGGCGCGCGGATCACCCGCGGGCGGATCAAGGTGGCGATCGCCCCCCTCCTGGACCTCACCCAGGCCGGGGCCGACGTGAGAAGGGTACCCTGGCTGATCGGCGGCGCGCTGGAACGCTCGAAGCGGTTCCAGGTGGCGGACCCCCTCGCAGTTTCGACCCTCCTGGAAACGGAGCGGACGCGGGTGGAGGAGCTGCTGATCAGCCCGGAGAAGGTGACCGGGCTGGGCCGGACCCTGGAGGTCATCGGGTGGCTCGTCCCCGTTCTCCTGGAGCGCGGCGGCACCACCTATCTGGACGTCACGTGGATCTCGGCCGTGACCGGGACCGCGCTCTTTTCCAGGCGCCAGGTGCTGGCGCGGCCCGAGCCGGCGGAGGAGCAGCGCTTTCCCTGGGAGCCCCCCGCCCTGGATTGACTCGGAGGGGGGCTCCGCCCCCCCTCCGACGCCCCGCGGCAAAGCCGCCCCCTCGCTTCGCTCGGGGCTTCGGGGGCTGCCTCCCCCGGGACGACCCCACGGCGGGTAGACCTTGACAGGGCGATTCTGCTATCGTAAGGGCCAAATGAAGGTCGCCAGCCTGCGCGTTCTCCTGCCCTGCCTGCTCGGGATGGGCCTCCTGACCCCGGGGTGCGTCAGCTTCCGCGAGGTGGTCGGCCTGCCCGCCGAGTCCACGCCGACCGTCACCCAGAAGCGGGCCGCCCAGAACTGGGTGTTGATCAAGAACCCGCGCTACGGCGACCTTCCCAGCGAGCCGGAGTACATCTGGGTGGAGGAGGAGAAGATCCCCACCACGTTGCGGACGCTCCTCTTCGGCAAGAAGTCCATCGTCGCCCAGCCCGAGGTGGTGGCCAAGTACGGCTCGCCGCCGGGCGGCGGCAGGATCAGCCCGCTCCAGGGCGCGCCCTACACGGTGCCCGAGCCCGGCGGCGCCGCTTCCATCAAGCAGCCGGCGCGGGAGGCCAAGGCGGAAGCGAAATCGAAGCCGGGGACACCCGCGCCGGAGGCCAACGGGACGCCGCGCGGCTATGTGGTGTTCGTGGACACGACCCGGGTCGTGGTGGACCTCACCGCCAAGGACGGCATCCGGCCCGGGAGCGTCGTGAGCCTTCGCCGCGACAAGATCCCCATCGTCCACCCCGTGACCGGCGAGCTCCTGGGGGAGCTCGACGAAGAGGTGGGCACCGCCAAGGTGGTGGAGGTTCGCGAGAAATTCTCGGTGGCCGAGATCCAGGGGATCGCCCCGGGCGCGCAGATCAAGCTCAAGGACCGGGCCATCGCCCGGTAGTCCCTCCGTTGGGCCCCGCAGCCACCCTGGAAGCCCTGCTGAAGGAGCGCGTCGGCCAGCTCGTGGGCTCGGAGCTCCGCGCCATCGAGGACGAGATCTCCGGCGCGCTCGACTCGCCCGTCCCCCTGATCCGCGAGATGGGCGGCTACATCGCGGGGGCCGGCGGCAAGCGGCTCCGCCCCATCCTGCTCCTGCTCTCGGCGCGCATGGCCGGCTACCGTGGGCCGCG